>CATMVR010000069.1 GCA_950075905.1 uncultured Persicitalea sp.
CGCCACCAGAATGATAAACGACAGGGTAATCGTTACAAACAGTTTCTCCACCCGGATAGCCCGCAGCAAATCGGCGTTCAGCTCATCGCGGTCTTTGACCGTGAAGCGCTCACCCAGGGCTTTGCGCAGGCGTGTACGTACCTGCCCGGCGGCAGCATTTGGGACTACCTGAATTTCCATCGCTGTGCGCTGCTCGCCGTACTGCAGCAGGCCGGCTACCGTAGAAAGCGGCGCAATGACATAATCGTCGTAGCGACTCTCTATAAAAAACGTACCACCGGGCCGCACCGCTACCTGGTTGAAGGCATCGGGCGAGGACAGGCTCAGGGTTCGGCGGTCACTCTGAGGGTACCACAGTTCGAGGGGCGTGAGCTGATCGTTCATGGAGATAAGCAGCGCGCTGCGTACCCCCTCCGACACAATGGCAAACGGGGTGCCGTTTTTACCCATCAATTGCAGTTGCCCTTCGATCATGGCCGTATCCAGCTGCCCCCGCTCAATGTAGGTACTGTCTACGCCTTTTAGCCGCACTACGGTCTGATTGTCACGGTAGCGGGCCAGGGCGTTATCTTCGATTACCTGGGTGACTATTGCCACTCCCTCGGTGCTTTTTACAGCTTGCAGCAGGGAGTCATTGACTACAAACCGCCGCCCCTCGGAGGGCATGATGCGTATGTCGGCGTCGAAGGTTTTGAATATCTGTCGATTGAGCTCCTCCATGCCGTTGAATACCGACAAAACCACCACCATAGCCATAGTGCCCACCCCCACGCCGATCATGGCGATGAGCGCAATGATACTGATGAAGCTGCGTTTGTTGTGCGAAACAAAGTAGCGCCGGGCTATCCGAAAGGATATGTTCATGATGCAGTAACGAAAAGCTTATTCTTTTTCGTCTTCGTTCTCTTCTTCGGCCGGTGGGATATCCAGGTTGGCAAAGAGGGCATCCATTTTGGCGGCGTACTCGGCCGTATCGTCCAGGTAAAACTGAAGCTCGGGCACAATCCGCAGCTGATGGCGTACGCGTTCGGCCAGTTTCTGGCGAATAAAGCGGGTACTCTCCTGAATGGTTTCGAAGAGCACTTTTTTATTTTTATCGGGCAGAAAGCTTAGGTAAGCGCGGGCTATGCCCAGGTCGGGAGTCATGCGCACGGCTGTAACGGTGATAAAGGTGCCATTGAGCAGATGCCGGGCTTCGCGTTGAAAAATGTCCCCCAGGTCTTTCTGAATCTGGCGCCCTACTTTCTGTTGTCTTTTAGATTCCATTGTACTTCTGTTTCTATTCTAACCTGATCCAGGGTTCCCGAAAGGCGGGACCCTGATCAATCATTACTATTTCTTATCGATTCTTACAAATATCCGTACTTATTTTGTTTTTGTGGAAACAGGGGATGTAATTTCGTAAAACTATTTGCGTATCCTTACTAACCGCGTACCCCCTTGCTGAGTTTCTTTCGCGCCAATGCTACCTACCACAATATTAGCCTCGTACTCTTTTTTGCGTTGCTACGCTTACCTTTTCTCTGGAATGAGGTACCTCTGCTGATTCCAGAGCTGAGCTGGATGCTGGTGGGTGAGCAAATGAGCCGGGGCTTTATGCTGTACCGGGATGTCTGGGATAACGTCAGTCCGTTTTCGGGTATGGTATACTGGACCATCGATACCCTGTTTGGGCGCTCTCAACTGGTCTATCAGATCGTGGCCTTTGCTATATCCCTGTTCCAGATCCTGTATTTCAACTACGTGCTGCGAGTACGCGATGCCTTGCCCGAGCGTTCGTATATTCCGGGGGCCATTTACGCGCTGTTTCTCAACAGCTCTTTTGACCTGGCCACCTTATCGCCCACACTGATGGCCAGTACGTTTCTGCTCCTGGCGCTGGGGGTGGTCATAAAAATTCTCGAACGTCGGCAGGTGACCAACGAGATTTTTGAGATGGGCCTCTATATTGGTATCGCAACGCTTTTTTACCTGCCTTCGGCGCTGTTTATGTTCTGGGCCTTTGTGGCTTTGCTGTTTTACACAGGGGCAACCCTGCGGCAGCACGTGCTGGGGTTTTTTGGCTCCGTGTTTCCGCTGTTGATGGTTATGCTCTTTTTCTACCTGAACGATGGCGTGCAGAATCTGAATCAAAATCTGCTGACGTCAGTCTTCCAGGTAAAGCAGTATGCCCTCAATGACTTTTCGTCGCTCATTATTTCCCTCTTTTTCCCTCTGATACTAAGTTCTCTGGGCTTTATGCGCATGTTGGCTAATACCCGTCTGGTCAACTACCAGTCGCGGGTGCAGCAGACCATGGCCATCTGGTTTCTGGTCGGCCTCCTGCTTATACCCCTGATGCAGTACCTGGCTCCCATGCAGTTTGTGCCCTTTTTTCCGGTGGCTGCTTATTTCTCGACCTACTATTTCCAAAGCTTCAAAAAGCGCTGGCTGGCCGAGTTGATTTTTCTGGGAGCCATGGGAGCCATTCTGCTTGTTCAATACCAGGGCTTACTGGCTCTTGACCCACAGCTGACCATCGGTAGGCTGGAAAACCTCCGGGCCCGGCCGGCTATGCTACCCAAGGAGATCAGCCAGAAGCGCATCCTGGTGATCGGCGAAAACGAAGGAGAATACCTGAACAACTTCACCGCCACGCCCTACCTCAACTGGGACCTGGCCCGCAACGACCTGGAAAATCTGAATAATTTTGAAAGTGTCATCCATATCTATGACAATTTCCGGCAGGACCCTCCCGATTACATTATAGACAAAGAGAATATCATGCCCCGGTTGCTAAACCGGGTACCCGCCCTACGCAAACGCTACAAGCCGAGCCCCTGGAAAGGGGTGTATGAACGTACTGACTAGCAGGCTATTTTGCTTACCCGGGTCTGATGACGCCCGCCCTCAAACTCGGTAGTCAGGAACTTCTCCACGCTGGCCAGCGCCGTTTCGAGCGTTATAAACCGAACCGGCAGGCAAATGATGTTGGCGTTGTTGTGCTGCCGGGAAAGCTCCGCCAGAGGTACCTCCCATACCAGCGCCGCCCGAATATCCTGGTGCTTGTTGGCCGTAATGCACACGCCCTGCCCGCTACCGCACAGCAGTACGCCCTGCTCAAACTCACCACGTTCTACCGCGCTCGCCACGGGATGCGCAAAGTCCGGATAATCAGCCGATTCTTCGCTGTGCGTTCCAAAATCAGTCACTTCGTAGCCGTGTTTTTCCAGCCACTCCCGAATGGGTTGTTTGTATGGAAAACCAGCATGATCGGCACCTATCGCAATTTTTTTCATGGTTTTATTGTTATTATTTGCTGCCCTAGTAACAACGATTGGGCGAATATCGTTACTATTGTTCTCTAAAATATAGAGCTGGCAAAGGTAACAGCTATCAATAAGTACTGATAAATATCCATCGAAGAATTATGAAGAATGAACTAAAAAACGACTCGATTGCCGACGCCACCGACCTTTCCTTAATGAACCCAGCCGTCCCCGAAGACGAGGCACGGATCAAAGAGGCTTTTCAGGACCGGGACTGGAACGAAATAAAAAGTGCCGACTCCTGGGTAATTTTCAAGGTGATGGCCGAATTTGTGGAGGGTTTTGATAAATTAGCCAAAATAGGCCCTTGTGTATCTATTTTTGGTTCGGCACGTACCAAGGCTGAGAATCCCTACTACCAGATTGCCGACGAAATTGCGGCGAAGCTGGTTCGGCATGGGTATGGCGTTATTACGGGCGGTGGCCCGGGTATTATGGAGGCTGCCAATAAGGGGGCCTTCGAGCAGGGGGGCAAGTCGGTGGGGTTGAATATTCAACTGCCCTTTGAGCAACACAGCAACATTTACATCGATCCTGACAAGAACATCAATTTTGATTTCTTTTTTGTCAGGAAAGTTATGTTTGTGAAGTACTCACAGGGATTTATCGTGCTGCCTGGTGGATTTGGTACCCTCGACGAATTGTTTGAGGCCCTCACGCTGATACAGACCAAGAAAATCGGACGTTTCCCGATTATCATGGTAGGCAAAGAATACTGGTCCGGCCTCATCGACTGGATCAAGAATACCATGCTGGAAGGTGAAAACAACATCAATCCCGAAGACCTGAAACTATTCAGTGTAGTCGATACGCCCGATGAGGCAGTACGTGTGATCGAAGAGTTTTACTCAAAGTACCTCCTGAAACCCAATTTTTAATGGGCTGGTTGTTTACTCACTCAAAACGATAGGTAAGGGGCAATTTTTCGAAGGGTGGCCTCATCCATGATCCGAATCCCTTTGAGAGACTCGGGCGTGGCGTAAGGGCCATGCTGCTCGCGGTAGCGCACAATGACCTCGTTGAGCCGCTTGTTGCGCAGGTAGGGGTGCCGATAAAGCTCCTCTACCGAGGCGCTGTTGATGGCTATTTTTCGGGGAGAACTTTGTACCCTGGCGTAGCGGCGTAGTTCTGAAAGCGCCACTGAATCCAGACCAAATACCTCAGGGTACTGATCGGGTGAGTGAAACCCTCCCAGAGCGTCCCGAAACTTCACGATCCGGAGCGATAGCTTGCTTCCTATTCCTTTCAGCGTAGCAAGTTGGGTGGTGTCGGTGGTGTTGATGTCAAACGGCACCGGCACCGCCCTGCCGTATGCTTTTATCTCTCTGGGAAGCGGCAGGCCCTTATCGTCCCTAGGGGCCGGGTTTCCCGCGTCTGTACCTGCCGCCTCTGCTAAGGAAGAATTGGCACCTTCCAGGCGAATGTACGGGGCCAGTCGGCCATACAGAGCCGGGGGAAAGTCGTAGATCTTCTGCAAATCTTCCGGATGTCGAAACTTCCCGCCCTTTTCCCGATACTTCTGAATCCTTAGGGCCAGGAAGCGCGGAATTCCCAACTCCTGTAACTGCACTGGGCTGGCCGTATTGGGGTCGAAGGCAAAGAGACGGCTCGGGCGTTCGATTTCTTCCGCATCCGCGTAGTTACGGGATTGCGTTGATGAGGGTCGGTCGGGGAGTTGGGCGGCGGCGCTATCCAGGGTTTCAATGGTAAAGGGCGGCGTCTCATCCTGAAACAGCGGCAGTACCCACCATTTGACCACCGAAGGCGTCCAGAGCAGCACGAAACTCAGTACAATGAGCACCAGCGCCCCGCGCGACTCCTTGGGAGAAATGCCAAAAAAGTCCTGGATTTTGAGGAGGAGTTTGCGGAGCATGGAGGGTTTCGTAAGGTATAGGCAGTGTAAATCAGTTAGTGCAGTTTAGCCAGCGTGCTTACTTTTTCCAGATTTTCAATGGTGTATTGGTAGCGATCAAATCAAAATCACTGTCGTTGTGGCAAATTTCTACATCAAAATGGAGAGCAATTGTTGCCAGCTTCTCCTCATCAATCTCTATATTCGTTTTCATAGTGCTCTCCGTTTTATACAACAAAAATACTAAAATTCCCTACCTGACCAAGATTCGCCTTAAAATGCCTAATTTTGCCCCCGTTCGCTGTCAAACGACAGATTTAAAGTAGGTATTGATCAAAAAGAACCAATAGAAATGAGTCAGGCAACAGCCCCCCAAACCTCCTTGCAAGACATTATCGGCCATGCCAAAGAGTACGGCTTTGTGTTTCCTTCCTCCGAAATCTACGACGGCTTACAGGCCGTGTACGACTACGGACAAAACGGTGTAGAGCTCAAAAACAATCTGAAAGCCGCCTGGTGGAAGGCCATGACCCAGCTCAATGACAACATCGTGGGTATCGACGCTGCCATTTTTATGCATCCGCTGACCTGGAAGGCCTCCGGGCACGTAGACGGCTTCAATGACCCGATGATTGATAATAAGGATTCCAAGAAACGCTACCGCGCTGACCAGCTGCTGGAAGGGAAAGCGGAGCAGTACGCGGCCGACGGACAGCCTGAGAAGGGGCAGGCGCTGCTGGCTGAAATGGGCCGGCTGCTTTCGGCTGAGGATTTGGATGGCGTTCGGGAACTGATCATTGCCGAAGGCATCAAGTGCCCGGTATCAGGTACCTCCAACTGGACCGAAGTACGGCAGTTTAACCTCATGTTCAGCACGCAGATTGGCTCTGTGGCCGAAGATGCCAATATGATTTACCTGCGGCCCGAAACGGCCCAGGGTATCTTTGTGAATTTCCTGAACGTGCAGAAAAGCGGCCGGATGAAGATACCCTTTGGCATTGCTCAGATTGGGAAAGCCTTTCGGAATGAGATTGTGGCCCGGCAGTTTATCTTCCGGATGCGGGAGTTTGAACAAATGGAGATGCAGTTTTTTGTGCGCCCCGGCACTGAGATGGAATGGTACAAGGCCTGGAAAGATACCCGGCTGAAATTCCATAAAGCCATTGGCTTGCCGGCCGAAAAGCTGAAATACCACGACCACGACAAGCTGGCTCACTACGCCAATGCCGCCGTGGACATTGAGTATGAGTTTCCGTTTGGTTTCCGCGAAATCGAGGGGATTCACTCGCGCACCGATTTTGACCTGCGGAACCATCAGGAGCTTTCCAAAAAGAAGCAGCAGTACTTTGACGCCGACCTGAACGAAAATGGTAAACCGTTCGGCAACTATATTCCGTACGTAGTAGAAACGTCGGTGGGCGCTGATCGGTTGTTTCTTGCAACATTCTGCAACGCCTACACCCGCGAAACGGTGGGAGAAGGAGACAGCGTGAAGGAGCGTACCTACCTGAAACTACACCCGGCGCTGGCACCGATCAAGGCGGCGGTGTTGCCACTGGTGAAGAAGGACGGCCTGGCCGAAAAGGCGCAGGCTATTGTGGCTTCGCTGAAATCGTCGTTTCGGACGGTCTACGACGACAACGCCGCTATCGGCAAGCGCTACACCCGGCAGGATCTGATCGGTACTCCCTACTGCATAGCGGTAGATTACCAGACCATGGAGGACGACACTGTCACGATCCGGCACCGCGATTCCACCGAGCAGGAGCGCGTAGCCATCAGCGAACTAAAAGAAAAAATTGGCCGCGCTGTGGCCATCGAGCGGATTCTTGAAAGCATCTAGGCAAATGCAATAGCCTTTGTAGCAGAATGCCCTTGTCCCAATCAATGTTGGAGCAAGGGCGTTCTGCTTTTTTGGCGGTACTCCACCCCAGGACCAGCGAATTATTCCTTGTAAAAAACCCGCTTTACCCGCTCGTTTATACCCGTCAGAATTTCATAGGGGATGGTGCCGAGGCGACGGGCTACGTCGGTAATGGGTACCTCGCTGCCAAATACGATGACTTCGTCGCCTTCCTCGGCGCTCGCGCCGGTGAGGTCAATCATGGACATATCCATGCATATATTACCAACGGTAGGGCAAAGCATACCGTTGACGCTGACCTGCCCAATGCCATTGCCCAGGCCGCGATCGAAACCATCGGCGTAGCCCAGGGCAATGGTACCTATCAGGGCGTCATGGTCAAGTACGCCCCGGCGGCCGTAGCCTACGGTTTCGCCCGCTTTTACCCTTTTTATCTGCGAAATGGTGGTTTTAAGCGTGCCGACCGTTTGCAAAAAGCGCTGCTCCTGGCCGGTGGCCTCTACCCCGTAGAGACCAATACCAAGCCGCACCATGTCGAGCTTGTACTCGGGAAAACGCACAATGCCGGCAGAGTTGAGAATATGCCGGAGAAAGGGGTAATCCAGAGTTTTTTCCAGGTGTTCTACCCCGCGGGTAAACAGCGCATACTGATGCCGTGAAAATGAGTTCAGCTCGCCCTCATCAGCGCCCACCAAATGGCTAAAAACGCTCATGACCCGGAGGTGAGGGTGGGTGTGCAGCTGTTCAGCCAGCCAGTCGTAATCCTCCTCCACAAAGCCCAGACGGTGCATGCCTGTGTCAAGCTTAATATGGACCCCGGGAATGGCGTCTGAGGACAGGGTTCCTGCCGGGCCCCGGCTGCTGGTGTAGGCGGCCCACTCGCTCAGAAGGGTCTGGCTGTACAGCTCGGGTTCGAGGTCGTATTCGCACAGGGTGTCGAAGGCAGAGGGGGCGGGGTTCATGACCATGATGGGCAGGCTGATGCCATTTTGCCGAAGGGCTACCCCTTCGTCGGCGTAGGCCACAGCCAGGTAGTCGACCCGATGAAACTGCAACAGGCTGGCAATCTCGGCGCTACCGCTTCCGTAGGCAAAGGCTTTCACCATGACCATGATTTTGGTTTGAGCGCCTACCTTGTTACGGTAGTAGTTGAGGTTGTTTGTCAGGGCATCAAGATTTATTTCCAGCACTGTACCGTGTACTTTGCGCTGCAGACGGTGCACGATTTTTTCAAACGAAAAAGGACGGGCTCCCTTTACTAATACCACGCTGTCTGCGAGCAGGTGCAGCGGAAAGCGTTGCAGAAAGGTGGACGTATCGGCAAAGAAATGCCTGTCGGCAACCTCAAAAAGAGCCGACTGTTTGACCATCTCGGGTCCTATTCCCACTAGCAGATCAACGCGCTGCTCGCGCAGCAGTTGCGCGATCGTAGCGTACAACTCCTCGGAGGGCTGCCCGCTCTGCAGTACATCTGACAGGATGACGGCCTTGCGGCTGCGGGTCTCCTGCTGGCTCAGAAAATGGAGTGCGATGGTAAGGCCCTGCAGATCGTTGTTGTAGGTATCGTCGATCACGTAGCAGTGGTGAATGCCCTCTTTTAGCTGCAAACGCATCGAAACCGGCCTGATTTTGTGCAGTCGTTCCTGGATCAAAGTAGGATCCAGGCCAAAATCTAGCAGAAATACCAGGCAGTGGGTCAGGTTTTCGAGCGAAGCCTCGTCGCGGAATACCGTTTCGAACCGCAAATTCCCCCATTTTCCGCCTAGAAAGATGTAGCTCAGCGAAGCGGTCTGACTGTACCGAACGGTGACGTTGGCCGGGGCAGTGATAGCCCACGTAAGGGTTTCTACACCCGGATTGACGGAGCGAAGGATCAGCTTTACCTCCTGGTCAATATCGGGATAGTCGGTGCGGTAAATCAGTTTTTTGACGGACGTAAAAAGGCGGAGTTTCTCAGTAATCTTTTGCTTACGGCTCCGGAACCCCTCGTCGTGTGCCGGACCAATATTAGTAAATATCCCAACGGTAGGGTCAATGATCGGTTGCAGGTACTCCATTTCGTGCGGACGCGACAGGCCGGCTTCAAACAGCCCGATGGTGTGGGTGTCGTTGATATTCCAGACCGACAGGGGTACCCCCACCTGCGAGTTGTAGCTTTTGGGACTGGCCACTACCCTTTCGGAGGGAGCCAAAAGCTGCGCCAGCCATTCTTTCACGATGGTCTTTCCGTTGCTGCCAGTAATGCCTACAATTGGGATGGCAAACTGACGCCGGTGCCGGGTAGCTACCTCCTGCAAGGCGCGCAGGCTATTGGGCACCACCCACACTACGGCATCCGGCCAGGATTCAAGCTGCTCCTGCAGAGCGGGGGAGAGCGCTTTTCTTTCTACCACAAACTCCCTGACACCCCGCCAGTACACGTCGTTGAGAAAAAGGTGGCCATCGTGGTGCTCACCCCGGATGGCAAAAAAAATGCTCCGGGCGGCGAAGCTCAGTTGCCGGCTATCGGTAAGCAGGTACTGCGCGGGAGTGACTATCTGCGAAGGTTTTATATCGATAAGACTCATAATCAAAGGAGAAGTGAAGAGTTGATTCACGAATGATGGCAGGTACTTACAGCCATTTTTTCCAGCGGAAATACAGCAGCATACCCAGGGTGGTGAAAGCCATCACGCTCCAGGTAGCGTAGTAGCCATAGGGCTGCTTCAACTCGGGCATATATTCAAAATTCATCCCGTACACTCCCACTATAAAAGTCAGAGGCATGAATATCGCCGAGAATATCGTGAGGGTTTTCATGACCGAGTTCATGCGGTTGCTAATGGTGGAAAGGTGGACGTCTACCAGGCTGGCGAGCAGATCGCGGTAGGCGTCCAGGGTCTCGATGATCTGCATCACGTGGTCATTGACATCGCGCAGGTAGGGAAACACGCGCTTGTTTACCAGCGGATCGTCGGCCCGAATCAACTGGGTCAGCATTTCGCGCAGCGGCCAGATAAGCCTACGGGTAAAGGTAAGTTCACGTTTTAAAGCGTACAGGTCGCTCAGCGACTTGTCGTGATAGCCTTTGATGACCTGGTCTTCCAGGCTGTCCAGCTGATCGCCAAAGCTTTCCAGAATCAGGAAATAGTTGTCTACAATCACATCCAAAAGCGCGTAGAGCAGGTAGTCGGGCCCATTGCGGCGGGTTTTGCCCACGGAGGTTTTCAGGCGTTCTATGATGGGCTGGAAGGCATCGCCAGACCTTTCTTCCTGGAAGGAAATCAGATAATCACTGCCCAGTATCAGGGAGATATGTTCTGCCCATATTTCTTTGGAAGGTGACTTGGTGCGGTAAAGCATTTTCAGGGTTACGTACAAGTGGCCGTCCTCGTAGGTTTCGATTTTGGGCTTTTGCAGGGTGTTCATTACATCCTCCAGCAGCAATGAGTGCAGCCGATAGATACCCCCCACCTGCTCCATGACGGCAGGTTCGTGGATACCAGTCACGTTGATCCAGGTTACGTGAGATTGGCCGCCGGGAGCTTCTTTGGGCAGGCAGGCCTCAATGGAGTCGGCTATTTCTTCCTGATAAAAACTCTCGTTGTATTCAATCCGCTTGATAATGGTTTTGAAACTCGTCTTTTCGCCCACATATGTAAGCGTGCCGGGCGAGGTATGCAGGCTCTTGCGCTGTCTTCTATGTTGGGATTTTGGCATAAATCAGGGGTAGCTTTTGTTGGTTTGGGTATGCCTTTTCTGCGGAAAGGGCAATCAGAACCAACAAAAGTACCACCCCTGCTTTTAATTGCAACTTCTGGAGGGTGTTTTGGCAGGATACCCCAAAACAAAACCGCAGAGAACAGTGCTTTTCTCTGCGGCTGCGGGTACTCCTGGTACTACTCTATTTATCGAGATGGTAAACCAACAGCGGAATATGCGTATCAATGATCATCTTTTTGGTTACGCTTGGATTGGTAATATAGGCCTCTATGAAGCTCCGGTGACGGGCCGACATCACCAGCAGATCAGCCTGGATTTCGTCACAGTATTCTTCAATTCCCTGCACCACTGATTCAGCATCCCGGACGACGATATCATCATCTGTAATGGGAAATTCCTTTTTCATCTGGTCCATGAACTGCTGGTCTTCCTGAATGTTGGGTTGGGTACGGGAGTCAACTTTTAAAAACGTAACCCGGGCCCCCAGGCGCTTAAACAACGGGAAGGCCTGCCGGAGCACATGATTTTCGTCGTATTCCAGCTGCGTGGCGTACACTATTTCCCCAAATTTTTTTGGATTGGCCTGCGGAGGGACAATCAGGACCGGGCAGGGGGCGTCCAGCCCGATGGTGGTAGCCGAGCTCCCGAAAAGCCAGTCCAGAAAACCACCCGTACCCGTACGGCCCAGTACCACCAGGTCGGGAGTACGCTGCTCGATGGCTTCGAAAACTGCCGGATGGATTCCTCCCAGCGCCCACACTCCTTCGGCCTTAAAACCCTGGTTCTGTGTTGTGCTGACTATCTCATTGAGTCGTTTCCGGAAGGAGGTTTCCAGCTCCGGTGAAACCGGCAGCATACCAGCCCCCGAGGGAACTGTCATGTCCGGGATATGCGGCTGGTAGGCATGGAGAATGAGAAGGGTAGTGGTGTCCTTATGGGCCAGTAGTTTGGCAGCAGCCAGGGCGCGGTCGGCATTTTCGGTAAAATCGATGGGAACGAGTATGGTTTTCATAGATTCAGTACATTTATGGTTACGTTGGCAAGTTAGTAATAAGGAGGGCAATGGGGCTGTTAACTTATAGTGAATTCGCTCAGGTTAAAAAATGATTCTGGTCAGACCGACACGCCCCTCCTTCTATTTCCTACTAGCCTGCCTGCTGGCATTGCTTACCAATTTACTGGGCAGTAACCCGCCAGATGATATTACTGTCGTCGTCGGCCACCAGCAGGGAGCCATCGGCCAGCACAGTGACCCCCACCGGTCTTCCGTATACCTTACTGCCGTCGTCAGGCGCTACAAAGCCGGTCAGGAAATCTTCCATGGTTCCGGTGGGCTTCCCGTTGGCAAACGGCACAAAAACTACTTTGTATCCCGCCAGATTGGAGCGGTTCCAGGAGCCGTGCTGGCCAATGAAAGCGCCGTTGTGGTACCTGGCCGGAAAGGCTTTCTGATCGTAAAACGCCAGTCCGAGGGAAGCCGTGTGCGAGCCGAGGGGTACATCGGGTACGAGGGCTTTCTCGACTAGTTCGGGACGTTCGCCCTTGCGGCGCGGATCTACGATATCGCCAAAGTATGAGTAGGGCCAGCCATAAAACTCTCCTTTCTTGACACTGGTAAGGTAGTCTGGCACCAGGTGATCGCCCAACTTGTCGCGTTCGTTGACGGCCGTCCATAAGGTAGTAGTACCGGGTGCCCAATCCATACCAACGGGATTGCGTAAGCCGCTGGCGTAGATTTCTTCGCCGCTGCCGTCGGGGTTAATGACCAGAATATTGGCGCGGCGCTTTTCTTCGTCCATACCGTGCTCGCCCACATTACTGGCCGAGCCTACCGAAATATATATCTTAGAGCCGTCGGGACTGGCCAGCAGGTTACGGGTCCAGTGGTTGTTGTAGCCGCCGGCGGGCAAATCCAGGATTTTCTCCCCCTGCGCCTTGATGCTCGTTTGCCCCTCCTGGTAGGGATACCGCATCAGACTGCCCGTATTGGCTACATAAAAATAGCCATTTAGCACCAGCATTCCAAGTGGCTGGCTGAGTCCTTCCAGAAAAGTCTGCTTC
>CATMVR010000070.1 GCA_950075905.1 uncultured Persicitalea sp.
TCTGTGTAAACCGTGGTGTAAACCGTGGTTTGCAGTAGTAGAAAAATTAGACCGTAAAATCTGTAAAAACTACCAGAATGGAGCCTAAAAATACAGTCAAGAAGCCGAAAAAAAACACCGTCAAGCTACTAGCAACCACAGCAAGGGTTGTACTTTATAAGTCAAAGACGTTAGCCGATGGAAGCCACCCCCTGATGATATGCGTTACTAGGGACAGAAAGCGTAAATACTATTCTACTGGAATAAGTTGTACTGTCAACCTGTGGGACGAGAACAAGAATCTACCCAAAACGGGCTCAAAGGGGCACCCTCAGTACGACTTTATAAAAAGTATCATTGATACCAAGATGGCAGAGTATTCAAGCACTATTTTGGAACTAAGGAGTGAAGGAAAGGAATTTACCCCTGAGTCGTTGGTTGAAAAGGTCGAGGAGCCTAGCAGCCGCAAGGGGGTATCCCTGCATACCTATTTTAAAGAGCAAATAACCCGCCTACGCGATGCCGGAAGCACAGGTAATGCAAACACCTATGAGGATACATTCAGAGCCCTGAAAAACTTTAAAAAGACGGATATTCCGCTATCTGATGTAAGTGTGGCGTTCTGCAATAAGTTCGATGCCAACCTAACCAGCCGGGGGGTACTCGATACCACCAAGTCCGTTTATTTTCGCACACTTCGTGCAGTTATCAACCGCGCAATCAAGGTAGACAAATTATTGAAGCCACAGTACTACCCCTTCAATGATTTCAAGATTTCCAAATTTGATACTACTACCCGCCACCGGGCAATAGATCAAAAGGACATACGCACGATTGAACAATTGGAACTGGAAGAGTCTTCACGCCTTTTTTTATCCCGTCAAGTGTTTCTCTTTATTTACTACTGCCGAGGAATCAACTTTATCGACATTGCAAAACTCAGATGGAAAGACTTTGTGAATGGAGTACTTACCTACGAGCGAAGCAAGACCGGAAAAGTATTCTCATTTAGACCTCACCCCAAAGCCGTTGAAATTATAGACTATTGGCGCGTTACCTATGCCGGGAATGCCAATGACTATATTTTCCCATTCCTCAGCCGTACCGTACACATTAAGCCCGATCAAATAATGAATCGGGTAAAAAAGAAGCGACAGCAGACGAACGCCGATCTTAAAGAAATAGCGAAGCGGGCAAAGATTGAAGCTAATCTGACCAGCTACGTGGGAAGGCATACCTACGCCAGTACCCTGAAAGCTAACAATGTACCCGTAGGTACAATTCAAGAAAGTATGGGTCATCATTCGGAAACTATGACTAATGTATATTTGAAAAAAATTGAAAATAAGGCGCTGGAAGAGGCCGATCAGGTACTATAACAGGTCGGTTATTTTGTGTAGATTTGTTTTTTACTGGCATTCTAGAATGAGGCGTATTATGATTTAATATGCTTATAGACAATCGGTTGTAGGTATTTTTTGGCGATTATAAGCGCGAAAATTCGGACGCGCGGCGATTTTGGGCCGCAACTATTCGTAAATTGCGCTCGTTATCAATCAGAATAACAACCATATCTACAAAAAACCAAAGTTTCTATTATGAAATTTGTAGTAAGCAGTAGTGTTCTTTTGAAGCAGTTGTCTGCTATCAATGGAGTTTCATCCACAAATCCCATTGTGCCAATTCTTGAAAACTTCCTATTCAGTCTTGATGCCGACACCCTGACTATTCAGGCGGCTAATTCTGATGTAGAGTTCTACAACGGTGGCAGCCCAGCAAAAAAGACAGAACCCATGTCAGTGATGGTAACTGAAATTGACATTCCCTTATCAGAAGACGAAGGTGAATGTATTGAAGAGGATAGCTTATCCAAACACGCCCACCACCGACGAAGACAAAGCGCAAATTACCCCGCCCCCCCCCTTTCTTTCACCCCCTTCCAGCTAGACCAGCTAAGGCAAGTACTCACACCTATTGTTTCCGAAATAGTACAGCACAGCCTACACCCCCGCCCCGATTTGCCGAATAAATTTCTGAGTGGAGTAAGAGCAGTATCCAAGTATTTTAATATCCCTGAGGGTACTATACGAAAGCACATCAAGGACATTAAGCACAGCAAACGAGGCAAACGTTTATACTTTACCGTTCAAGACGTATCTGATTGGATAGACCAAGGCCGTAGGGCCACCCGTAGCGAAGTAGAAGAGGCCACTCAACGCCACCTAAACACACTTCGCAGGCAATAATTTATTTTCATGTTAATGCAAAAAGGACGGTTAGCTACAACCGCCCTAATGGGGAAAGTATATCCAAAATTTAAATCAGATACGACAATGGAGAATTCAGGTAAAGATACAAATTTTGCCGCAAATAAGGGGTTTAAACCACACTTTTCACGCCTTGACGAACTACGTAAAAGCATGGCCAGCGATGAGGCTAGGCTTAACGATCCAGCCAATGCCACAGAGGAGGGGAAACACAGTTATAGTGAAAACCTACTCAAAATATTCAAGGCCAAACAGCAACTTAGGGAGGCCAAAAGCAGAAAGATAGTATTCACTAACCCGCTAATTATGCGGGAGGCTAACCCCGTAATTTTCCCGAATACAATTAATGTAATACAGGGGCAAGCGGGGGTTCATAAATCCCGATTGGCCGAAATACTATGTTCATGTATTCTAATGCAAGCGTATCCCGACGACGACAAGCTATTAGGTTTTATAAGGAACTACACCAAAGATAGTTGTGTGCTTTACGTAGATACCGAGCGAAACACAAAGGAGCAATTTCCATATGCTTTACAATCCATTCAGCAGAAGGCCGGATACAGTGTAGAGGATCATCCAGAAAACTTTGATTACATTACCCTACTGGATATAAGGAGGACAGAGAGGTTCCAAGCACTGAAAGAGTACCTTGACGATTTCCGTTCCAAGCATCCAGAAAAGAACATCTTTATCGTGCTTGACGTTACTACGGACTGCATCAAAGATTTTAACCGGACTGATGACAGCATGGAACTCATTGACCTGATGAACCAGTACATCAATGAATATGATGTAACGTTCCTGGCCCTGATCCACGAAAACCCGGGAGGAGCCAAAGCCCGGGGACATTTGGGAACAGAGATAATGAACAAAGCCTCAACAGTCATACAGGTAGGATTTGAAAAGGATGCCAGCCAGAATGATACTGACCTGATCCGGGTAAAGTACCTCAAATGTCGCAGTACCAAAAGACTTGATTCGTTTCATATCAAGTACTCCCAAGAGGCCAAAGGATTAGTACTAGCTGATGCCTCAGAGGTTTCGGAATTCATCAACAAGCGTAAGCACAAAGCCGGGACGAATGATATTATTGAGTATCTGGAAACGTATTTGGGCGATGGCCAGCCAATGAAAAACGCTGACCTCATGGATAAACTTTGCGCCGATTTCAAAGCCAGCAGCAAGACCGTACAAGACCGTCTGAAAGTAATACTTACCGAAGAAACGGAGATTTTCAATGCTAATGGCCAGCCCTGCAAACTTATCAAGGCCAAAGCGGGAAAAGAGGTTGTTTACAGCCTCCAAGTGACGAACCCCTACTGATACCCTGCCGGGAACGTTGGAAGCCGGAAACCGCCTATATAGGGCTTTTCCAGTTTCCAACGTCCTTTCCCCTATTTCCGTAACGATGGAAATTAAGTTTTTCCAACGTCCTTTCCAACGTTCCAACGTCTATTCCTCATCAAACGAAGGAAAACCTATGTATAGGGCTTTTCCAGTTTCCAACGTCATTAACCATGTCAAACAATCAGTATAGGTTCACACTGAAACCGTACAAAACCCCAAGCGACAGAGAAACCTGTCCTAGTTGCGGATACCGCCGTAAATATGCCAGATACATTGATACCCATACCGGGGACTACCTGCCAGAGCCATACGGACGTTGCGACCGGGAAGAGGGCTGTAGCTACCACCTGAACCCCTATGAAGATGGGTATCATAAGATAATCTACCAGCAGGAGCGCGGGCAAAATGCCAGCTACAAACGACCTCAGCCCCCAAAACCCAAGCCAGCCCCCAAGCCAGTTTCATACATTCAGTTGGAGCTATTCAAGCAAAGTTTGCAGCGGTACGAAGACAATTATTTTATCATGTTTCTACGATCCACATTCAATGATGAGGTAGTACAACAGATACTAAACCGCTACTGGATAGGTACCTCTAAGGAATGGCCGGGAGCTACTATATTCTGGCAAGTGGATAGAGCCGGAAGGGTACGAACCGGAAAAATCATGCTATACAGCCAGCTAACCGGAAAGCGGGTAAAGAGAGAGAATGAAACACCTACATGGGTACACAAAAGAATAGCTGATCCTGACTTTAACCTCAGCCAGTGTTTGTTTGGGGAAGACCTTTTGGAACTGGAACCTTATAAAACCGTTGCTATGGTAGAAAGCGAAAAAACAGCCATTATAGCCAGTATTTATTTTCCTCAATTCGTTTGGGTATCTACCGGGGGAAAGGGTTTTAATGATGATAAAATACAAGCCCTGAGAGGCCGCAAAGTAATTTTGTTTCCTGATCTATCCAAAGAGGGTAAAGCCTTTTCAGATTGGGCGAATAAGGCCCAGCAAAGCGCGAACCTGACAAGCTTTGTAGTATCTGACTTTCTGGAAGTGAAAGCCCGGGAGCAATCAAAAGATGAGGAATACAAGTGGAGGGAAAGGGGAATTGATCTGGCTGACTACCTACTTGAAATAAACTTTGATGACTACCAACGACAGCAAGCCGAAACCGGGAGCCTGCCTCAGCCAGACCAACCGGAAAAGGTACCTGATGACGAAGCCAGCCAGCCCGAACCCCTACCCCCGGGAGTACATACCCTGACCAACGCCACCGGGAAAGCGTTTGATCTGGAAATAAATACAGAAGGGTACCCCGCTATATTTGATACCGAAGCGCAAGAGCAAACCACACTTGACACACTGATTCAGGAACTTGATTTGGGTAAGCCGTGGGATCTGATCTGCCGACACTGCCGGGAGCAACTACCCGCCACCGTAACCCCTGACAGCCTGCCGGAGTACTTCAAATCTTTGGGGTACAAATACCTAAGTATGCTAGTAGCTGACGAAAGACGGGAATTCATCAAGGAAAGATACGCCCGGGGAAACTATACCAACTTTGGAATAGTGGAGCACTACCCCTGCTTTGGTCTGTCTGATGAATTCAGAGTCATCAAGTTCATGCAGGGGTAAAGACCTGTATAACGGATGCCAACCACAGCGTACATTGCGCCACAATTTCAAAAATCGGACACTATAAAAAAAGGGAACTACCCCGCCCGTATACCGACTGCTAACCCCGGCGCGTATCGTGTCAAAATTGCCCGCTGTTTTTTTTCCTGATGTTACACGGCCATAAGGGAGGGGGAGGTCAAAAGTTCAGAGCCTTTTCACTGTATACCGACTGCTAACCCCGGCGCGTATCGTGTCAAAATTCAGAAGGGGGGGGGGCACTTGAACCGTCTAAAATTCATGAATCGAATTTTGTAAATTACAGACTAAAACAAAAACCAATATGGGATTACAGAAAGGACACACCAACAACCCCAAAGGCAGGCCACAAGGGAGTAAAAACAAAATTAACGATGAAATACGGGAAAGGATAAACGCCTTTATTACCGCCCGTTGGGAGGGACTAGAAGCCGACTTTGAAGCACTGGAACCAAAGGAGCGTTTACAGTTCTTTGAAAAGCTACTAAGCTATACCCTATCCAAGCCACAAAGCTTTAAGCCTGATAACAGTAACGAAACAGAAACACCGTCTATTCAGATAGTGCTTCCCTATAATGGTAGAGGGGAGTTTGATCCAAGTCGTATGACTGATGACGAGTTACGGGCCGTGATAGCTGGCTTTAAAGAAAAAAGGGAAAGTCAAAATTTGGACTTGCTATCGTGACTACCATCTGCCTAAATTTACGCGTATTGTGTCAAAATTCGATACCCCCCCCTACGGTTAATTAATTACACTAGTTGTAATAACTCAAAGTGGATACCAATTGAGTTCCATATTCATAAATATCATCAAGGCTTTTAATTTCCACTTTGTTTTCCTTTTTATCTGAATCGAAAAGCCCTATGTACTTCTTTGTAGGTGAGTTTAGATATAACCTGCATAATGGGCGACGATTGTTATCATCAAGAAATACAGCAAAATAAGAAAGTGCATCTCTTTGAGTTATCCTCTTATAGTCAATGTGAGGCCGCAGTATTGATCTGATGATATAATAGCCTTCCAGTTCTTCTTCCGTAGTGACTATTTCCTTATCTTTCCCATTGTTTGAAAGACTGACAGGTAACTCCTCTATTGGTGATTGGGGGCTTTTTTCCTCTTCCGTGGTAATGGCAGATTTCAAGCGGTCATTGAGAGTATCATTCATTAAATTAGTAAATGTTCTTTTCACCAAGGGGCGATAGAACTCTATAACCTTTGAATTAACAATCGAATCATGAGCCTGTTTTGCAAAATACCTTACGAAATCGTCTGATGGGTCGTGAAGTTCATTATTAACAAGCTGCCGAAGTACACTAGTAGTCTTTAACTCAAATGCGGAAGTATAAATATTTTCAGGGTTAAAATAAGTTTTATGAAATTCTTTAAGCTTTTCTATCTGATTATCCCTTATTTCTTCAATGTTGAATTCCAGAAAAGGTTTCTCATCCATTTTGTTTGCCTCAACCAAATCTGTATAAAAACGATAGGTGATGCCGTTAGTTAGGATACTGAACTTTGCATTAGATACATGGTAGTACCTAAGCAGCTGCCCGTCATGAATATCAAGCTTTTGCTTCCAGTGTTTGCATTCAATCAAAATGATAGGTTCATCATCTCTAAATATGGCATAATCAATTTTCTCACCCTTTTTAGTGCCTATATCACAGATATATTCTGGTACTACTTCTAGTGGGTTGAAAACATCATAACCTAAGGTCTGGATAAATGGCATAATGAAAGCGTTCTTGGTCGCTTCTTCTGTCTGGATATTGTCCTTCATTTTGCTTACGCGTTCCCCAAGAAGCTTGATTTGGTCTTTGAAATCCATAATATTGAAATGCTTAGTAGTGAATATATTGGTTTAAGTTGAATAGAGGCTGGCTTGAATTATTGCAAGAACGCTTGATGGTCTGAAATAAGCCGATTAGGACGGAAATATTAAGCACCAAAGGGATTAAAGCTATCTAGTTTGACAATATACTGCCAGTTTCATTTGATATATATATTTTTCCTTAACAATTTAGGTTATCTCAAACCACACCACCACTTATGGCAAAGCCCTGCACCTTTCCGACCTTATTCGACGAGGCAAGACAAATCAATATTTCAGACCTCAAAAAATGGGGTTATTTGGAGCCAAACCAGTCAAAGCAGGGTACAATCACTTGGAAGACGAACGGAAGCCCGACAGGGAGTATTTCTATGTTAGTGAGTACCTACACCAAGCCGGGGTACATGACTCTAACCTACTCGTACGCCGGAGAGCCTGAAAGACATTTCAAAGTAAAGCTTATTACTTTACCGTCTAATCTAGGTAAGGGGGTAGTTTGGTATTTTCTTTGCCCAAGCACTCACAAGCGATGCCGGAAGCTATTTATGATTGATGGGTATTTCCTACACCGGGAAGCGTTCAAAGGGGCGATGTACGAAAGCCAGACCCACAGCAAGAAATACAGGGAACTAGATAAAACGATGGGAGCATACCTCAGAAGAGATTGGTACTACCCGGAACTCTATAAGAAGCACTCAAAAAAAACATACGCAGGAAAGCCGACGAAACGGTACTTACGTCTGATGAAGCTAATTGAGCAGGGAAACCGACACAGCAGGTAATGAAGTGTCCTGAAAGTACAAGCCGGAGCAATCCGGTTTTTTTGTTGGTAAACCATCTTCTGTGTAAACCAACGTGTAAACCAAAGAAAAAAGCACCTAGCAAATTAATGCTAAGTGCTTGATTTTCAATGTGGGCCCTGAGGGATTCGAACCCCCGACCCCCTGCTTGTAAGGCAGGTGCTCTGAACCAGCTGAGCTAAGAACCCTTTCTTTCCGTTTGGGATTGCAAAGATGCAGGAGCGATTTTACGTTTGCAACTATTTAGAGAAAATTTTTTTAGAAAAAATACAACAGGCTGATAACCAAAAGGTATTTTTATTCAAAATTCAGGTAAAGCGTGACGGTATGCGTGGTCAGGCGGTTGATACCTATGCTCGCGGCGTTGTTGGAAGGCTGAAGCATATTGACCAGGCCGTGGGAAAAGCGCAGCTCCGGGGCAAATTTGAAGTACTGGAAAAACTGTTCGAACCCTACTCCGTAATCTACGGTGAAGTCAGATGTTCGGGTATCAAGCCGATCGGCCCCATTGGCAGTGCCCCGGCTTCTTTTTACGTTCGTTTCGATGCCCAGCGTTACACCCGCCAGCAGGTACATACGGGTATTGACGCGCCGGGCCGATTTGTATTTGAGCAGCAACGGGATTTCAATCCAGGTAGATTCCCGTTTTTCGGCGCGCTCGTTGCCGCCGGGATAGCTGTATTTGAGCTGCCGTTCGTAGAGCGAAATTGACGGCGTTGTGCGTACATCGAAGTGCTCGTTGAGGTAGGCATTGACCGTAAAGCCCATCCGGAATGCCCCCTGCGCGGGCGAGTTGATGGCGTAGGCCGAATCTGCTTCCAGAAATTTGTCGCTGTGCTGTATATTAAAACGGGTTACGGGTACAGCAAACAAAAAACCGTAGTGAATGGGCTTGTCGTCGTAGAATTCCAGATGCCGTCTAACGTAGCCGGTACCCTGTGACTTTGCCTCGTAGGACAGCAAAAATCCACCAAGTAGCAATAATACTACTTGTGGCCTACATAAATGGAACAAATACCGAAAGTAAGAGGTATGCATTTAGTGTTGGTATAACCCGCTTTTTCAAATATGGTCAAAAAATCATTCCCATCCGGAAAGGCCTGCACCGACTCGGGTAAATAGGTGTAGGCGGAACTATCCCGGGAGACAATTTTGCCAATTGATGGCAAAATGTACTTGAAATAAAAGTTGTAGATCTGCTTGAAGGGAAAGGATTTTGGTTTTGAAAACTCTACCACCACGCACGTGCCCCCCTGCTTCATAACCCGCTGCATGTCGGTAAGGCCAGCGAGCAGATTTTCAAAGTTGCGTACTCCAAACGAAACGATAACGGCGTCGAAATAATTGTCTGGGAAGGGCAAACTTTCGGAATCGCCCGTCCGGAGTTCGATGATATCCTGCTTGCCCATTTTTTTGATTTTCTGGCGTCCCACGGCCAACATGCCCTCCGATATATCCACTCCAATGACTTTATCGGGTTTCAGGGCCAGTGCCTCAATGGCAAAATCGCCCGTACCGGTAGCAATGTCCAGAATGGTCCTGGGCTTTTCTTTCTGAAGCAGTCGGATGGCCCTTTTGCGCCAGTAAATATCGATGCCTCCGCTCAAAAGGTGATTCAGAAAATCATACTTCGGCGATATATTGTCAAACATTTCGGCTACCTGCTCGCGCTTGCTGTTGTCTTTATCTTTATAGGGTACTACACTCATCATCATAATTTTTTACACACCAGGAAACAAAAGTAGAAGATATTCCTTTTACGTAAACCACCCCTATACCGGAAAGTTCGCGTAACTGCCTGATTTAATTGAACAACATGACGGAGGTTTAGGCATAGATTTTTATATTTGTTCACTATTAAACTGCAAACTGTCGATGGTGCAACGTTGTTTTACTCTCACCGCGTGTATGCTCGTGGCCTCCCTTTCCCTGATGGCACAAGGGCGGATCAGCATGCAGTCCAAAGATTCGGTCGTGACCAAGATGCCGACCCAGCGCGTTCTTGCCCCTTATTCGATTATAGTTCGGGGGGGGCTCACGCAGTTTTTTGGGGAGCTTAATAATCAGGACATGAAGTTCATGGTAGGAGCAAGCCTCAGAAGGCGGTTCAGCCCCACCTTTTCCATGACGTTCGACTATACCGCCGGTAAGCTGGGAGGCGATAAGGAAGAGTTCTACAATTCGTATTTTCTCACCGAATACAATACCATCGCGCTGGTTGCACACTGGGACATTACCGAGCAGTTGAACAGACAATTGATCAACTTTCCCTTTCATTTCAGCGTTTATGGCGGGCTTGGAATTATATACTTCCGGGCCAATGCCTATGACCTTAACACCAACGAACTCGTACGGTTTTCCAACAGTGATCTGAGCAGACGTACTTCGCTGTTTTTGCGCTGGGGTACTTCAAAAGGGCCTCTGGGAATAGAAAGAACCCAGGAGCGGACGATTCCGCTGGGGACGACCCTGAGCTACCAGTTGAGCAATTCGTGGAAAATTGGCCTGGACTACCGTTTCTATTTTGTCAGAAACGATAAGCTTGACGCAACGTCCGGCCGGAGCCTCGCCAACCCGGAGGAGTCTGCGTCGTACAGCGACACGCCCAACGATATGTTCAGCTTTCTGTCGGGTACGGGTTCGTACCGGTTTACCCGCAAACCCAAAGACGCGGATGAAGACGGAATTCCCGACGATCGCGACCGCTGCCCCGATACACCGGGAAGTGCCCGGTTTTTTGGTTGCCCCGACACAGACAACGACGGGATTCCTGACTACGTAGATCGCTGCCCCACGGTAGCCGGACCCGTGGCAACGCGGGGCTGCCCCGATACAGATGGCGACGGTTTTGTGGATCGCCTCGATGAGTGCCCGCAGGTAGCCGGAACCCTGAACGGCTGTCCGGACCGCGATGGCGATGGCGTGAAAGATGAATTTGATGGTTGTCCGGACGTACCGGGGCTGTTCCGGTTTGGTGGTTGCCCCGATACCGACGGAGACGGTATTCCCGACCAGGTAGATAAGTGCCCGGACAAACCGGGTAAGTATGAAAATGGCGGCTGTCCGGTAGAATAGTAGCAGCTACGTCTGAAAAGTGTATAAAAAGCGGGGCGGACTTCGATCGAAGTCCGCCCCGCTTTTGTTAATAGAGCCAATTTTTATCAGTAGGCCCGCACCAACTTGCCTTCGTGGAAGTTAACGTAGGCCTTGTTGACTACCTTGTTGCCACCACGGGTGGGGTAGTTGCCGGTAAAGTACCAGTCGCCAATGTGGTTGGGGCAGGCTTTATGAAGATTATCTACGGTCTGGAAGATCACGGAAACTTCCGCTTTGAGAGCTTCCGGACGGATAATCTCTGCCACTTTCTGCGAGATTTCATCGTCCGTAAAATAATCGTACAGGGCCTTCACGTAGTTGGTGGTATAGGCATTCTTTGAGGCCAGATTGGCTACGCACTGCGTGTATACTTCTTCGCGCATATAGTCCAGATTGCGCTCTTCGAGAAGTTTCAGCATGGCCCGGAAAGCTACGAAGTCTTTCATCTTGGACATATCGATGCCGTAGCAATCGGGAAAACGGATCTGCGGCGCCGACGATACAATTACGATTTTCTTAGGCCCCAGGCCATCCAGCATTTTCAGGATGCTTTTTTCGAGCGTGGTACCGCGCACGATGGAATCATCGATGACCACGACGGTGTCGATCCCTTTACGTACCACTTCAAACGTAGTATCATAAACGCTTGATACCATATCGTCGCGCAGGTTGTCGGCCGTGATGAAGGTACGGGACTTGACATCCTTGGTGACGAGCTTTTCGATCCGGGGGCGGAAAGAAAGCACCCGGTCCAGCTCTTCCTCAAAGAGGATTCCCTCCATGATGGCCCGCTTGCGCTTCTTGGCCAGGTACTCTTCCAGGCCCTCGATCATGCCAAAAAACGAGGTTTCGGCGGTGTTGGGAATGTAAGAGAAAATCGTGTTTTCGAGATCGTAGTCGATTTCTTCGAGAATCTGCGGAATCAGCAATTTGCCGAGCTGCTTGCGCTCGTTGTAAATATCGGGATCAGTACCGCGGGAGAAATAGATGCGTTCAAAGCTGCACGAGCGCTTGGGAAGCTGCGGCAGGATAGACATCTCGCTAAACTCCCCTTCCTTGTTGATGATCAGGGCGCTGCCGGGCGTAATCTCCTGAATCTGATTGTATTCTACGTCAAAAGCGGCTTTGATAGCCTGCTTTTCGGAAGCCACTACCACTACTTCATCGTCGGCGTAGTAGTAGGCCGGCCGGATACCCGCCGGGTCGCGCATCACGAACGCCGCCCCGTGTCCCGTAAGCCCGCACATAGCGTAGCCCCCATCAAAATCGCGGCAGGAGCGCTCCAGCACGCGCTGCAAATCTATGTTTTCTTCGATGATATCCGAAAGCACCGGGTTTTCCCAGATTCCTTTGAAGCGATCGAATACCCGTTGATTTTCTTCGTCCAGAAAATGACCGATTTTTTCCATCACGGTCACAGTGTCCACTTTCTCTTTGGGATGCTGCCCCAGCGACACCAGTTTGCCGAAAAGCTCGTCGACGTTGGTCATGTTGAAGTTGCCGGCCATCACCAGGTTTCGGCTGCGCCAATTGCTCTGCCGGAGCATGGGGTGGCAGTTTTCTACCTCGTTGGAACCATGCGTACCGTAGCGGAGGTGTCCCAGCCAGAGTTCGCCCGTGAAAGCGAGGTTCTCCTGTAGCCACTTTGCATCGTATGTTTTTTCCTTGTGATCTTTAAGCCCTTTCCGAAATTTCTTGTGAATTTTCTGAAAAATTTAATAGATTGGTTGAGAAATATAACAATAGAAGAGAACAAAATTTACTAGTTGCTAATGTAATAAATGATTTTTCTTCAGAAATAATTAAACTTTATGAG
>CATMVR010000071.1 GCA_950075905.1 uncultured Persicitalea sp.
GTTTTTCTTTTCCCATTTTGTTCTTTTGGTTGTCAATTTACTAAATCCTAAATTGACACACTTTATTGAACACTCTCTTGTAAAAAGCATAATTATAGTTAAAGTTTGGTATTATGTCATCAGTAATCCTAAATCCTCATTATACTTTACAATAGTTCGGTAAAAAATTAAGCGGCGATAGCGCCGAAAGCGTAAAGTTCTTTGATTTTAGGATTATTTTTAGCTAACTCAGCCACGTCAGGAAAGATTTGAAAAAATCTTTCCATGAGTAATTGATTATGATAGCGAGTCTTAATGTCTGCCATTGAAAAGGGCTGCTGCTGCTGATCGGGATTGTCTAGCCAATGCTCAAACTTAGCGATGTTAATTGCCGTCAGAGCCACGTTCCAATGGTATTCCAGCTTATTGACAGAACGGGCCTGACAATCCTGCAAGCCAGTGAACTGTTTGGCGTCCCGAATCAGAAACTCCTGCTGGAAACGCGCTTTGTAATACTGCTGGATTAACAAGGCAGGCAATGCCAAATCAGTGCATGCATAGATTTTGTAGGAACTGACTCGAAAATCATCAGCCAGGAATTGGCAAAAAGCGATTCTGATGTTGCGTTTGAGGAACACGCAATAAACCTGGGCGTCGTAAATCATGACCGTCTCATCTTGGTAAGATAGTTTAAAGTGCTTGGAATCAGGCTTTTTCCAATCTATTTTCCCGTCGTACTTTTTGGGGGCACCCCGACCTTTACGAACCGGCCCCCGGTAGAGGTAATTACAGTTGGCGTCACAACGGAGGCGGGTAATCACCGCAAGCCTGGATTGGCTTTGAATTCGGTCAATGAAGTCCTTTTTTGCGAAATAGGCATCGACAGCCAGGTATCCGCTCAGTTTTTCGAGCGTCTCTTTGGCATACAGAATGCTTTGGGCGTAATGGTCAACCAGGTCGATTCCTTTCGATTGTCGCTCTTGCCGGCCAGGGGTTTGAATGGCATCAAGCGGGGCCGCCCGGCGGTGGAACGCTGTATGATTTCCGATGTCAATCACTGAGAGCAAACCCACCTCCAAGCCCCAGAGTGCCTTCTGTGCCGCGCCGGACCAATACTTGCCCGTGCCGGCAGTAGACTTGCCTGATTTACGTACGTAACTCAGGTCGTAGGCGATCACGTAGCGACCGGAACCCTTTTGCTGAATATAGGCACTGTTGATGGCCACAAAATCAACATAGCGCTCAAATTGCAGGCGACATGACTTTTCAGTGTACGCATCACTGTGGCGAGCGCATTGCAGAAAGTTGATCCGTGTCTTGATACTCAGAAACATACCTAAGATATAGCCTAAAAAATCATATTGACTTTTGGTGAGTTCTTCTACTTGTGTTATTATTGTCTTGATGGACGTGAGTTTATCAAACATAGCGTAGGTAGTTTTTGGGAGGTCAGAGACCCAAAACTGCTACGCTTTTTTATTTTTCCCTAAAAAAATTACCGAACTATTGACTTTAAAGATAGTACAACAAACTCACTCAGTTTGAATAATTTCCCAACTTTCCAAAATTCATTACCCCTGTGGCAAAACCCCAACTTTCTGAGGTCATCCAGCCCCAATGGAAATTCATTCAAATTAACACTAAAAGCCAGGTTCAAAACTGATATGTGTAAGCGTCAAAAAAAGCTGTTTTGCAGGCAATTAGACTCATTATCTACCAAATTTAGCCACTTTCAGGCCCGAAGCACCTGTCTCAAATAATCTCCCAAAGAACCAAAAATCACAAACCATCCCGTCACGGTCAGGCATCATTTTTTTGCCTCCTAAGTGTATAAAACCACTACTACATGGCAATAGGTGGGGGAGACTCGTTCTTTACCTGTTGTTTTTCCATTTCGCGTAGGTCGGGGCAAATTGTCCTTTACTGGCGCAATACCCGCCCCGATGTACCAATCTTCCTCCTTAAAATTAAAGAAATGTCCAACCACTAAAATAAGAAATGTATGAGAACGCTAGAAAGAACCATTCGAAAAAGTATAATGTACGGACTTGGAGTTTTTCTCATTGCGGGTATGACTGCCTGTTCCGATCATAATAAGTCAAGCGGAGATGATTTGGCCTACCAGGAAAATCAGACACTTGGTGAAATTTTTGACCGTGATACCTTCAATAATACCTTCGCTTCCAACAATTATTACGAGGATTGGGATGCCAACGATGACGATTTTCTTGATGAGGACGAGTACAGTCAGGGGCTGTTTGATTCATGGGACATCAATGATGACAACCGTCTGGATCAGAACGAATGGAACACGGCTTCCAATGATTTCAGAATAGGCGATCAAAACTGGACGGACTGGGATGCGAATAATGACGGCTACCTGGACAACAATGAATACAGAGATGGGATTTCCCAGAATGGCTGGTACCGCGACTGGGACGCCGATAAAGACAACCGTATAAACAAGCGCGAGTATAGCGACGGCCTCTTTGGCCTATGGGACGTGAACCGGGACGGTAAGCTCGACGAGAGCGAAAACCGTTATTATCATACCTATTTTGGGGTGTAGTGTAAGCATCCGATAAACTAAGGTTTTTACTTTTGACTGAAAAAGCAACTGAAATGGATCAGTCAGAAGAAATATTCAGATTAGTACGGGAGTGGCGCAAAAGTGGCCTAAGCCAAAGTGAATTCTGCAAGACTTATAGCGTTAAGGCAGCAAAGATCGGGTGCATAGGTGTATTTCTCGACGAACTAATGATGACAACTCTTACACTTGAAGGGAGTCTTGTCAAAGTATATCTTTCCGCTTTTCATCGCTCGGGCGCCCCCGTAAGTTTGTCGAGCCGCAGGCAGGTTTGAGCTTGGTAACCCAAAGCTTTGGCCTGCCTGCGGCTTTTTCTAATCGTCATTACTTCCCAAGGACTACCAAATTAGTGACAAAAGTTTCTCTCATCCTAACCCCTTCAATTTCTTGTAAAAGCTTTCCACGTAGGTATCACTGATGGGGATGGTATTGCCCGCAATCTGTATCCTGTTCCTTTCTATGTGGTCAATTCTGTTGATGGCAACCATGTAGGAACGGTGGACGCGGGCGAAGTCCTGGCCTGGCAGCAGCTCCTCCAGCTGGGCAAAGCTCAGCAGGGTCATGATCTTTTCCCAATCGGTGTGGATCCTGAGGTAATCCTTCATTCCCTCGATGAACAGAATATCGTGCAGGGCTACCTTCTGGATACGGTGGCCGACTTTCAGGAAAATGTATTTCGTTTCCAGCGGTATTCCCTCAGGCTCAGGTAGCGGTGGCTTGGGCCCTGAATTCTGGTAGAGGCGCAGGACTCCCTGGTAAAACCGCTCGAACGAGAAAGGCTTCAGCAGGTAGTCCCTCACCTCCAGATCGAAAGCTTTCAGGGCGTACTTGTCGTAGGCCGTGGTGAGGATGATCATAGGCCTGGGCTTGAGCATCGGGATGAAGCTGAGGCCGTCCAGATCCGGCATGCTGATGTCCAGGAAAAGCAGCTCGGGCTTGTCCTGCTCCATTTGCGCCGCCGCTTCCAGGGGGCTCATAAAGGTACCCCTCAGTTCCAGAAAGGGGACTTTGGCAACGTAGTCCTCCAGTATCTCCTGAGCCAGTGGCTCGTCATCAATTATGTAGCAGGTTAGCTTTCGCATCGTCGGACTGTGCATGTATACCCCTGATCTTTAAAACTATATGGTACATTTCTCCCATAGGGCCGGCTTCCAGGCTGTGCCGGTCGGGGTAGAGTAAAGCCAGCCGCTTGCGGACATTCGGAAGACCGATGCCCCCGGAGCCTTCCCATCCTCCCTCCTGCTTGCCTCCAACCGGGTTTTGGAGGCTAAAAGTAAGCGAATTCGCCTCCACTTCCACCCTCAGCCTGATATCGCCGGGTCCCAGTCGGGCCGGACTATGTTTGTAGGCGTTCTCCAGGAGGTGGATAAAAAGCAGCGGGGCAATGTGGCAGGAGGCTGTGTCTCCCTCCATCTTCAGGTCCACAACCGGGCTTATCCGGTACCGGAGCTGCTGTAAACTGATGTAGTCCCGCAGGTAGTCTATTTCTTTTGAAAGAGGCACCAGGGCGGCGTTTGATTCGTAGATCATGTAGCGCATTAAAGATGCCAGTCGCATGACGGCCTCCGGCGCGGCCGGGGCCTGCTTGTATACCAGCGTGTGGATGTTGTTGAGGGTGTTGAAGAGGAAGTGAGGGTTGATCTGGGACCTGAGGTAGTACAGCTCGGCCTCCACGGCCTGCTTCTCCAGCTGCTCCTTCCTGATAGTATTTAGCACCAGATTCTCGGTGACCCTGGCCAGCCAGCCCAGGAAGAGAAAGAGGGGAACGGCAGTGATCAGCGTCATCGCATAGTAATCCAGGAAATACCCCCACGCGGCCACGCCCAGGGGATGGAACAGCACCAAGGGCAGTGGGCCGGTCAGCACCAAGCCCACAAGCCAACGGTAATAGACCCCCTTCTCCCCTTTGCCAGGGTAGCGGGTCAACAGGAAGAAATGGCCGTAAAAAATCCACAGGCAAGTCAGGACGGTACCCACCGTCAGGGCGAGCCAGTCGGAGCCATCCTGGCTGAGCTGTATAGCGGCCAGCAGACTGAAAAGGATCCAGAGAAAAATGTGGATTCGCGTAAATAAATTTCTAACCCGGTGCATCTCGTTTTCGATTAATTGGACAAAAATAGCATACCCGGCCATTACACCGCCGCCTATTCTGCCAGAACTCCATTCGGGTCTACGAACCGGCCCAATGAGCCCGCCAGTGCTTTGGCGGATAGAAATCGGCCACTGGTCGATCCGTTGACGGCAATCGCATATATCTTTTGGGAGTCTGTTTGAATACCTGCTGCTTTGGGTCTGTGAATGAGCGGGAGGAACTGGATGACGGCTCCCTCCCACTCTTCCCCAAAGAGGAACAAAAAAATCAGAACCATGGAAAATCAAGAAATCAGCCTGTCCATCCGAAAGGTATCAAAAACGTATGCGAATGGAGTTATGGCACTCCGGGATGTTTCGCTTACCATTCCCAACGGCATGTATGGCCTGCTTGGCCCGAACGGGGCCGGCAAGTCCACCCTCATGCGCATCCTGGCCACCTTGCAGGAACCTGATAAGGGAAGCATCCACTTAGGGTACATCGACGTGCTGAACCAGCAGGAAGAGGTGCGCCGGACGCTGGGGTACCTGCCACAGGAGTTTGGGCTCTATCCCAACGCCAGGGCCGAAGACCTGCTCGACTACCTCGCTGTACTCAAAGGCATCACCCACCGCGCCTCCCGCAGGGAAGCGGTAGAAACCCTGCTGAAGCAAACCAACCTCTGGGATAAGCGCCGGCAGAAACTGGGCGGATTCTCAGGTGGTATGAAGCAGCGCTTCGGCGTAGCCGTGGCCCTGTTGGGCAACCCCAGGCTGATGATCGTCGACGAACCGACGGCGGGACTGGATCCAGCCGAGCGGGTGCGCTTTCTGAACCTGCTGAGCGAATTGGGCGAGAATAGCGTGGTGATCCTCTCCACGCACATTGTGGAAGATGTGAGCGAGCTTTGCACCCGGATGGCTATCATCAACCGGGGACAGATACTGCTGGAAGCAGAGCCTCTAAAAGCCGTGGAGCAGCTGCGGGGGAAGATCTGGCGCCGGGTGGTGGAGAAAAGCGCCCTCGTCAAACTGGAGCGGGAGCATGCCGTCATCTCCACCAGGTTGCTCAGTGGACGAACCGTCGTTCATATCTTCTGCGAAGGGGATCCGGGAAACGGTTTTGAGGCAGTGGCTCCCGATCTGGAAGATGCCTACTTTGCCACCATGGCAGGACACTATGGAAACCGTAAACCGGAGGTTGCCCTATGAAGATCTGGACAATTTTTCGCTACGAGTTTACCTATCTCGTGCGGTGCGTCTCCACCTGGCTCTATGGGCTTGTGCTGATCGCCTTTGCCATGGGCATGAGTGGCCTCATCAGCCCTGGCGACGGCGTGTACCCGAACAATACTTTTCTCATTACGTCTATTGCGGTTTTGGGTGGCCTGCTCTGGCTGGTGATGGGAGCGACCGTAGCGGGCGAAGCAGCCGCACGGGACGTGCAGACACGCATGTCCCCCCTTACCTATACCACTCCCATTTCGAAGCTTCACTACCTGGGCGGACGGTTTATGGCGGCCATGGCGGGGAATGCCCTGCTGGTACTTTTGTTGCCACTGGGTTTGCTGCTTTCGTTCTACCTGCCGGGCATGGAGGAGGAGCCCCTGCAGCCATTCCGGCCGTGGCACTATGGTAGTATCTACTTCATGATTGTCTTGCCGGGTGCTTTTGTGGCCACGGCGCTCCAATTTTCATTCGCGGCGCTTAGCCGCCAGGTCATGACCAGCTATGGGGCTAGCCTGCTGCTGGCTCTGGTGGCTCAGATCCTCGCGGTAGCTGTAGCTAAGCTCTTCGGGAATTGGGACCTGGTAAAATTACTGGACCCGGTAGGGGTAGCCGGTATTGTGGGCAACGAACTGCAAACCTGGACGCCCTCCGAGAAAAATACGCGACTCGTTACGCTGGAAGGAATGTTTCTCTGGAACCGCGTCCTGTGGATTGGGGTGGCCGTAGGGGCCTTGTGGTTCACCTACCTCCGCTTTGGTTTTACTCATCGGGTTTCAAGTGGCAGGTGGAGACACTTTGAATGGCGGTCAATGGCACCTTCCCGTACGACGGCAGAACCTGCCATAGGTAGAGCTGCCGCCATTAGGGTACCCTCGGTTTCGCGTAGTTTCGGCTTTGCCACCTGGGTCTGGCAGACGCTCCGGATTGCCGGAGTATCTTTTGTCAGAATAGCCCGTCACCCGATGGGCCTTCCGCTGGTAGGTGCTATGGCCCTGGCCTTGGTGGTGTTCGCTGACCGCATCATGGTTGAGCTTGGGATACCGCTGCTGCCTACTACCCAGCAGCTGGTAGGGTACCTGACGGCACCTATCAATAAAATCAATACGCCCTGGGTGGTGATTCCGCTGCTCATCATGTATTTTGTGGGCGAGCTCATCTGGCGGGAACGGGAGGCTGGTCTGAGTGACATAGCCGATGCCGCCCCGGTATCTGATTGGGTACTCATCATCGGTAAGTTTTTGGGCCTGGGGCTTATTATCCTGGTGTGGATGGCGCTGCTGATGGCTGGGGGTATCGGAATGCAGCTAAGCCTGGGCTACGATAACCATCAGATAGAGCTGTTCGTGCAGGTCCTCTTTGGACTTCAGCTTTTGGACTACCTACTCTTTGCTCTGCTTGCGGTGGTGGTCCACGCGGTGGTGAATCAAAAATACATAGGGTACCTGCTGGTGCTTTTGCTTTTCAGCTTTATGGCCTTTCCTTCCAGCTTTGGCGTTGAGCACAATCTGCTCATTTTTGGAGCCGACCCGGGCTGGTGGTACACCGACATGCGCGGCTTCGGTTCCACCCTGAGGCCTTGGCTGTGGTTCAAGGCCTACTGGATAGCCTGGGCGTTGCTGTTGACCGTGGTTGCGCGGGTGCTTTGGGTACGGGGCAGGGAGCATGGACTACAACACCGCCTTCGGGTAGTCAGACACCGTTTTACCCGCTCCAGCACCATGGTGGCCCTGCTGGGGGCGGGATTAATGCTTGTCCTGGGGAGCTTCATTTTCTACAATACGAACGTACTCAATGAGTATCTGACCAGCTCCGGGCTATTGGAGCAGAAGGTCGACTACGAACGGCGGTACGGTCGCTACCGAAACACCCTGCAGCCCCAGCTGACGGCTACCCGGCTGAGGATCGAGCTTTACCCCGACCGGAAGGCAGCTGAAATCCAGGGTACCTACACCCTTGTCAACAAAGAACCCGTTCCCATCGATACTCTTCATATAGGAAACCTTTCGGGCGCAGCTTCCGTCGAGGTAAAATTCAATCGACCGGCTTCTCCCAAGCTGGTCGACCATGCACTCGGCCACCGCATTTACCGACTGGAGCATCCTCTGCGGCCGGGAGATTCGCTGCGAATACATTTTACGGTGCACTACCGATCGCTGGGTTTCCGTCAAAACGGCACGGAGGAACTTGTGGTTAAAAATGGCACCTACTTCACCAATTACGACCTGCTCCCTGCCATTGGCTACCAGCGCCAACGGGAGCTGAACGATGCCGTTCTCCGGAAAAAGTACAAGCTTGCGGCCCGCCCCGCACTACCCTTCCTTTACGATCAGGAGGCGCGAAAAAAGCCGTTCAGTACCGACCAGGCCTTTTTTGAAGCAATAGTAGGAACCGCACCGGATGAAGTAGCCGTGGCACCAGGTACTTTACAGAGGACGTGGACCGAAGGCCCTTCGACATGCTCAGGGCAGGCACCTTCGTCAGGCTCAGGACAGGAGCGCCGCTACTTCCACTTCAAAACAAGCACCTCTATTGGGGGTGAGTACTCCATCCTGTCCGGGAGGTACGCCATGCAGGAAAAGGACTCAAATGGGGTAGCCATCCGGATATACTACCATCCCGGCCATACCCTGAACGTAGGCCGCATGTTCAGGAGCGCCCAGGCTTCGCTGGCGTATTATACGGAGCAGTTCGGCCCCTACCCCTATGGCAACCTGACGATCGTGGAGCGCGCGGGCGGCGGAGGGGGTGCTACGGCAGATGCCGGCATCATCTACTACGGCGAAACATACGCCCTGATGAACCCCGACGACGGTTCGGAGGGCTTCGACCTCCCCTACTATATTCTGGCGCATGAGGTGGCACACCAGTGGTGGGGCCTGGCCAGGCTGACCCCTGCCCACGTGGAAGGTGCCGGCGTGCTGATCGAAGGCTTGGCCGTATACTCAGGCATGCAGGTGCTCGCGAAGGCATACGGCGATGGTCATCTGCGGCAATACATTGACGCTCTGCATGCCTCCTACGAAATGCCCCGTTCCCTGGCCACGGCCTCCCTGCTGCGGGCCAACGAACCCTTCCTTTACTACCGGAAGGGGGGGCTTGCCCTCCATGCTCTGAGTGAGTACCTGGGGAAGAAAAAAGTCAACGGAGCAATGCGGGAGCTGCTTCGGAAACGCAGCTCGGGAGCCATTACTGCACCCACCACCCTGCATCTGTATGGTGAATTGCAAAGGGTTACCCCAGACTCCCTGCACTACCTGCTTCACGACCTGTTTGTAGGGAATACCTACTGGCGCCTCAAGACAAAGAAGCTCACGGCCGAGCAAACCAAAACGGGCCACTGGGAGGTGACCCTACGGGTAGAGGCGCAGAAGCTAACCGTGGACAGTTCCGGTCAGGAGGAGGAGGTATCCATGCAGGACTGGCTTGAAGTGGGCCTATATGAAGAGGGCAAAGGACTAAACAAACCCCTCTACCTCCGCAAGCACCGTATCCGGTCGGGGGAACAGACCATCCGGGTCACCGTGCCGCGTAAGCCCGACCGGGGCGGCATTGACCCCAACCACCTGATGATCGACCTGAGGTATGACGATAACATGAGGCAGACCGGTAAATAAATAGAGCGGGAGCATGCTGACCTAGCTGTCAGTATGCTCCCGAAATCATAGGTATTTCTACCAGAAAACGTTTGAAAGAACTCCTACTCACTCCGTAACGTTTGCACTGGATTCATGAGTGCCGCTTTCACCGACTGAAGACTTACGGTAAACAGCGCCACCACCACCGCTACGATACCGGCACAGACAAACATCCACCACTCTACGTCGATCCGGTAAGAGAAGCTCAGCAGCCACTGCTCGGTGAAATACCACGACAACGGGGTAGCAACCAAAATGCCCACTAATACCAGTTTGAGAAAGTCTCCAGAGAGTAGCACTACGATACTCGACACAGAGGCTCCCAGTACTTTGCGGATGCCGATTTCCTTGGTGCGCTGCTGCGCCATGAAGGTGGCTAGCCCCAGCAGCCCCAGGCAAGCAATGAAGATGGAGAGTGAGGTAAAGAGCAGAAAAAGCTGTTTGAAAGTCTGCTCACTTTCGTAAAACTTTGCGAATTGCTGGTCGAGAATTTCGTATTCAAACGGGAATTCCGGCGCGCGTGCCTCCCATTTGGCTTTGAGGAAATTCAGCGCGTCGGCCATCTTTTCGGGTCGTATCCGTGCTACCATCGTGTAGTAGGCGGGTTCGTACATATGCAGTACCAGAGGCTCTATTTTCTGGTGCAGCGATTTGTAATGAAAATCCTTAACTACGCCTACCACCCTGCCTCTTTTAAGCGTATCGGCGGGGTGGGCGGGCTCCCATTTGGGCCATAGCATTTCCTGGCCCAAAGCCTGTTCAGGACTGCTCCACCCCAAAGATTTTACGGCGGTTTCATTTATAAGAAAAGCCTCCTCCGCATCGGTACCGTACCGCTCCGAAAAATCGCGGCCTGCCACCAGTTCCATACCCATAGTAGATAGGTAGTCGGGGTCAATCATGAACATGCTGATGCCTACTTCCTTGTCCTTACCCGGCAGTTGTTTGCCATCCCCGGCAAAGAGCCCTCCCGGCAGCCCGTAGCACGCGGTAGCCGAAACAATAGCCGGATTGCTGACGAGCTCCTGTTTGATGATCTGGTAGTCTTGCCGCATGTCGTTGGTCTGGAACGGAACTATGACCAGTTGCTCCTTATTGAATCCCAGGTTTTTTTGCTGAACGTAGTTGAGCTGATAGTACACGATGCCCGCCCCGCCGATCAGGGCGGTGGAGATGGCAAACTGCACCACGACCAACGTTTTGCGAAGTTCGAAGCCGCCCTCCGTCTTGGAATTTAGAGTACCTTTCAGCACCCTGACGGGCCGGAATGCCGATAGAAAAAAAGCCGGGTAGATACCCGCCAATATGCCTACCACCAGCAGCGCGGCAAGTAGCTGTAGTACGAGCTGAGGCGAGAAGGCCCCCAGAAGAGACAGCTCCTTGCCGGCCCAGTGATTCAGCACCGGTAGCACGACCGTCGTGAGGCCGATGGCCAGGATCATGGCCAGGGTAGTAAGGACCATGGATTCACCCAGAAACTGCCCCACAAGCTGGATCCGGTGGGCACCGATAGCCTTTCGCAGGCCCACCTCTCGGGCTCGTTGCATCGAAAGGGCAGTAGAAAGGTTCATGAAGTTGAAGCAGGCGATCAGAAGCGTAAAGAGGGCTATGATGGCAAACGCGTACACGTGGTTGATGTTTCCCTTGCGGGCGATGTCGTATTCCAGCTCCGCCGAACGCAGGTAGATGTCTTTGAGAGGTTGCAGGGAAATCTGATAATCGCTATCCAGGTTGTCTGGATTGGCGTGGCGTTCCAGCATGGCGGGTATTTTGGCTTCTACCCGCGCCGGGTCTGTTCCTGGGTTCAGCATAGCGTAGGTAAACACCATCTGCCATCCCCAATTTTCAAGCCGGGCCGGGTCGTTGACTAAATTTAACAGGGTACTGAAAGAGCCAATGGCATTCAGGTCAAGATGGGAGTGGCGCGGGAGATCACGCATTACGCCGGTCACTCTGAATTCAAGGTTACCGTCCACTTTCAAAATTTTGTTGAGTGGGTCCTCTTTTCCAAAGTACCGCTCTGCCATGGATTCGCTGATGACCAGAGAGCCCCGTCCTTTGAGTGCTTCTTCCTTGTTGCCCCTCACCAGCGGCACGGAGAGTATGTCAAAAATAGTGGAGTCGGCCAGCACAAACCCCGTCTGTTTGAAGCGGTTTGTATTGTAAACCACCAGTGGATCATTGAAAGGAAAAATGCGGAACACCTTCTCAATCTCCGGGAGGTAGGCTTTCATGGCCGGACCAACGGGGGGCACGGTTCTTGCCATGTGGTTTACCCGGCCATCATTTTTCCGGTCCATACGGAGGCGGTAGATGCGGTCGGACTTTTCATGGAAAGTATCGTACCTGAGCTCATCCCTGATGAACAAATAGATAGTCAGGCAGCAGGCCAGCCCAAATGCCAGCCCAAGTACATTGACTACGGCGTACAACCGCTGCCTCAGCAGATTCCGGATTGCGATTTTAAGATAATTTCTGATCATGACGGCTTTTTTAAAACAGGTATTGGTAAATCTCCTGCCTGAGATTTACCAATCCTATGCCATGCAGTATTGTACGTTGACAACCAGATTCTTAGCAAAAAAACCTACGCTAAATTTGTCCATTAATGAACATTTTTGTTCGCCGGTGGACATTGGGTAGCCTTCGTCTTCAGGGATTGTTTATGACCTCCCTTATATTGTCGCTCATGTCCAGATCTATAAGCAGATGATTAGGGTCAATACCGGCACGGGCGGGCTTGTGTGGCACGGTGAGTAGGATAGTCTGCCTGCCTGATCGGATACGATGTTTGTGCAGGTAGAGTACTTTTGGGAAGGTCTCCCCTTGCTTAAGCGGAGCGTATACACCGATTTCGATCCAGTCCTGCATGGGTACCTTTGTTTCTACACCGATACTGTCGACTGTGACTTTCCGCGCCTTCATTTCGAGTTTTACCCGCCAGCTACCCGCTGTGGTCTGGCTGGCGGTGGCTCTATCTGTTCGTAGTTCCCAAAAGGTGTTGGCCGCAAAAAGATCATGTACCAGATAGTGCAGCGAGTCTGGCGTCACTTCTTGCAACTCCCGGTAAAAATCAAGTGTAGTGGGGAGTGGAGGGGTTGGCGTGTAATTCCTAAGCATTGATCTCAGGGCATTGTTCACTTTTTCATTTCCAATATAATTTCTCAAAGCAAAAAGAGCAAAGGGCCCTTTACGGTAATTCATGAAGGCGTTATTGGACCGTAGCAAGGGGGGAGCCGCGCGCGACCGGGGTACCTCATATTCCAGACGCATCTGGGTCAGG
>CATMVR010000072.1 GCA_950075905.1 uncultured Persicitalea sp.
CCCTAATCCAACGGCTGTATCCAGATATCCATCTTATTCCCCTACTCGTTAAGTCAACAAAAGGTGTTGAGGTTTTGAGCCCCCACCCGTATTTATTTCCCAGTTAAGTCAGCAAAAGGTGTTGCCTTCACGCAGATTTGTGGCTAACTTGGATAGATTTTCATTTTTCCAACGCGGCGCGCTATGATTGACGTTTCACATCCATTTTTCGACAACAATTTAAGTTGGCTTTCCTACAACTACCGTTTACTGCTTGAGGCAAAGGATGAAAGCGTGCCCGTCAAGGAGCGTTTGCGTTTTCTGGCCTTATACTCCCATCAGATCGATGAGTTTTTTCGGGTCAGAATTCCCATGCTTTCGGCTTTACAGGGTGTAAGCAGCGATATTCTGGAAAAACTTAACATCTACCCTGAGCCGTTGCAGGAGCACATTCTCGAAACGGTTGAGAATCAGCTGACCAAATTTGACGACCTGCTTTCCAGTCAGGTGGTACCGGCATTACACGCCCAGGGAGTACACCTTTATTTTAAAGACCAGATTAAGGCAGGGCATCAGGAGTACATCCGGAAGTTTTTTGTAGATAAGGTATTCCGGTACGTACAGCCCATACTACTTAATGGACGAAAGAACAGCAAAATTACTTTCTTCGAGCCAAATCACCTTTATTTTGTTCTGCGCCTGGAACGCAAGGGGGAGCCGGGTGAAATCTGGTATGCCTACGTGAATATCCCCACCCTGCAGTTGGGCCGGTTTGTGGAGCTGCCCGATCTGGACGGGGTACGCTATGTGGCCTTCCTGGATGATATTGTGCGATCAAATCTGCCCATGCTTTTTCCGGGCTACGAAGTGCTCGACTGTTTCGCTATACGGGCAGAGCGGGAAACGGAGCTTGCTCTCGACGATGAGTTTCCTCTGGCGCTGTCGCAGCGCATTCAGCGGCAGCTGGAAAAGAAGAATTTTATTCAACCCCACCAATTTTTCTGCGAAATGGGTATGCCCCTGGAAATGCGGGAGTACCTTTCGGTGCGGTTGGGAATCCTGCTCTCGGAGTTTCACGAGCGGGGGCGATACCTCTACTACCAGGATTTCCAGCAATTTCCCGTCCTGACCAAAAAAATGGAGTATTCTCCGCAAAATGCCTTGCCGCATGTGGAGTTAAAAGCAGGAGAATCTATTTTTGAAATCATCAATAAAAGCGATCAGCTCCTGCATCTGCCGTACCATTCGATCGATCCTATTGTCCGGTTCTTTAACGAAGCGGCGGTGGATCCTTATGTTCGGGAAATATACGTATCCTTGTACAAGATCAACGCCAACTCATTTCTGGTCAATTCACTAATCAGCGCCGCCCGCAATGGCAAGCGGGTGGTGACTTTCGTGGAGCTCAATGCAAAGTTTGACATTCAGGAAAACCTGCAATGGGCCCGTAAAATGAAGGAAGCCGGGGTGAAAATTGTGTTTAGCCTGCCCGGCCTGAAAGTACACGCAAAGATTGCCCTTATTAAAAGAAAGGTGAAAAAGGGATGGGATCGGTACGCTTACCTGGGCACTGGAGGCTTCTACCGCCTTACATCGCGGGAGTTTGTAGACCATGCACTGTTGACCAGTCATCGGGAGCTGACCAACGAGCTGGAACTACTCTTTGGGTACCTGATTACGAGAGAAGAGCCCAAAAAGTACAAGTACTTGCCGTTCAATTTTTTACAGGTATCCCAATTTAACCTGACCAAGAAGCTGATTGATTTGATCGACCGCGAGATCAGTAACCAGAAGTCCGGGCTGAAAGCTTCGATTGTTATTAAAATAAATCAGCTCCACGATCAGTCGCTGATTTCCAAACTTTACCAGGCCGGGAGGGCAGGGGTAGAAGTGAGGATCATCGTAAGCGATAGCTGCTGCCTTATTCCTGAGCTACCCACCATCAGTGATAACATTACCGTATACCGGCTTGTGGACCGCTATATGGAAAATTCCCGGATATTTTACTTCTACAACCGGGGGAAAGAGGATATTTACCTGTCCTCGGGCGACTGGACGTACCGAAACTTCCACCGGCGGATCGATGTGAGTTACCCCATTCTGGACGATTACCTCAAATCGCAACTGAAACAAGTGTTGAAAAACTACCTGAACGACAACCAGAAGTCGGTTCGCCTGGATACGTACCAGAATAACATCCCCGTAGGCGAGAATGGGCCCAAGGTACGGGCACAGGAGGCAAATTATCGCCTGGCCGAACGTATAGAACACCGTACTCCTTCCCTTTTTCAGGTACCTGGCCTCGAGGTAGTAGATTTGGCCCAGAATGTAAGCTGATCGTATCGTTATGTGCTACACCAATTCATTGTATACTAAAATGAAGAAGCTGACCGAAGAGTACGACTTACCGGAGAAAGCCGGGGTACCCTTCGAGCCCATAGTCAGGTCCAGTGGCTTCGACCACCCGGAATGGCCCATCCTGACAGCTGCTCAACCCGATACTTTCACTTTGGGACAATGGGGCTTGGTGCCCGGCTGGGTCAGGAATGATGCCCAGGCTATAAAAATCAGAACCTCAACCCTCAACGCCCGCGCGGAGACCATTTCTGAAAAGCCATCATTCAAAAATGCCTCCATCAGAAAGCAGCGGTGTGTGGTACCTTCTACGGGTTTTTTTGAATGGCAAACCATCGGGAAAAAGAAGTATCCGTATTTTATCCGGCTGAAAGACTCAGAACTACTTTCTATGGCCGGGCTCTATGAAGAGTGGGTAAGCGAGCACTCCGGAAGAATTATGACGTTTACGATCGTGACTGTGCCGGCCAACCCCCTGATGGAAAAAATACATAATACCAAAAAGCGGATGCCGGCATTATTGGTAGGTGAAGGGGTGAAACACTGGCTGGATGTCAGCATCACTGACCAAGAACTCGCCAGGCTATTAACTCCTCTGGATGAAAGCTATATGGAAGCTGTTTCCATACAGCCCCTCCCCCAAATCAGTGAGAACCTGGATTTCGACGCCATTACCCAGCCCTACGAATATCCCGAATTAACCCGACAGCTGGGTCTGTTTTAACGAAAAGTCAGCATGGCGGCGCCAAATACTCCCGCCGAGTCGCCCAGTTTAGGCCTCAGGATCGGCGTATTGAAAGTTGGGTTGAATATGTATTTCTTTGCCCTTGCCGGGCCCTCAGTATAGAGGAGATCAATGTTGCCTACCCCACCGCCTACCACAATGGCATCCGGATCAATCACATTGACGAGCGTGGTAATGCCAAGGGCAAATTTTTCGAGAAGTCGGTCAATGGTAGCCGTTGCCACCGGGTCATTTCCAGCCTGATGTCTTTCCAGAATCTGGGGAAGTTTCAGATTAACTCCGCTTTGCTCGTGGTAGAAGCGCTGCAGGGCGGGGCCCGAAAGTACCTGCTCTACGCAACCACGCTTACCACAAAAGCAGGGGCATCCATTTTCTTCAAGTACATTGTGTCCCCATTCCCCGCCAATGCCCTGCATTCCGTTCAGGACAAAAGCCTGTCCGTCGTTTCCCCGCAGCACAATACCGCCCCCCACGCCGGTACCCAGTATAAGACCCACCACCGACCGGAAATCAGGGGCTACTTCCTGCACAATGCCCATCTGCGCTTCGGCCAGGGCAAAACAGTTGGCATCGTTGGCGATAAACACTGGGATACCCAGCTTGTTTTGTAAGTCATCCAGAAGAGGCATGCCGTTCAGACACTGGGTGTTGCAGCCTTTCATGGTTCGGGTAGCTGGTTCAAGGGTACCTGGGGTACCAATACCTAGTGCATCAGGTAGGAAACCCGTTTCGGCTTTTAGGTGATCGACCAGTAAGGCAATTCGCTCTACAATGTGTTGGTAGCCAAACTGGGCTTCTGTATCAATACGGTGTCGGTATACGACTGAGTCAGGTGAAGGTTTGGTCATGATGACACCCTCGATTTTGGTGCCGCCCAGATCTATTCCCCAGTAGGATCGCATGTATAAAAATGGTTAGAGAAAAAAATGTTAAATGGTATCCTTATGTCACAATTCCAGCTTCCGCTTTCAAACTTAGCCAAATTGTAGATTACTACCATTTACCCTTCGGTGAAAACAGAAAGTTTAGTAAGAATTTTTGGTTTAATCATAAGTTACAAATTATCGAACATTTACTTTGTGTCCGGACATTTCATGAGGAGGGTGCAGTACGCTTAGGTCAAGATATGGTACCAGGAAAGGGGCAGGGAAGCGCGTTCCTGATATGGTAATTGGGCAGGTTTCAAGGGAGTGAAATGAAGAAGGAATCTAAAAATAATGGTTCATAATTTTTTTCTTTAATCTATTATGATTCAGGGGAAGTCGTCGCCTTAGCGCACATGACCTGATTTGTGTCTATAAAAAAAATATATTTTTTTTATAGGTATCAGTTTTGTGCCCAAAATCCCATTGCGAATGGCAATAGATAAACAAAAAACACGATAGAGTACTCCTAAAACACCATTTTAATTACGTTTTCAGCCATCATCAGGTGGTGGACCTGTTTGGAGCCCTCCTGATGATTTTCTATATTTGATAGCAATTGGTATAGTGCATTCTTTACAACTTTTTGAACGGCTATATGGGAATTGTAGAACGCCGCGAACGACTCAAAAAACAAGTCCGGCAAGATATTTTAAAAACTGCTCGTGAAATAGCGAAACTAGAAGGATGGCAAGCTGTTTCCATTCGTAAAATCGCTGATCTTATCGAATACAGTCCTCCTATTCTTTACGAATATTTCGAAAGCAAAGATAAGTTACTTGAAACTATCCGGATTGATGGCTTTACTACCCTGCGGGAAGAATTCCTTCGTATAAAAAGCTTGTATAGAAACCCGGAGAAGCAACTGGTAGAGGTAGCACAGAGTATCTGGACCTTCTCTCTTGAGCAGCCCGAGCTGTTTCAGGTCATGTTCAACCAGGAAGGGGCCTACTGCCAGTCCAAGCAGGTTTACATGCAGGAAATGAACATCTACGGCAATCCTGTATGGGAAATGATCGCTGAGCTACGCCCCAAGGCAGCCGATAAGGTTACCAAGACCTACTACGAATGGTGGTGCCTTACCTACGGCTTTATTGCCATCACAATGACTACCCAGCCTCGCCACGCGTTTGCGCAGGCAGAGTCAATTTATATGGAGGGAGTCAGGAGATTCATCAAAAGCATTATGTAATAAGCTGGCCCTGGTTTTCTGGTAGCCGATATCAGGCGAGTTGTTTCTTGATTTCGACCTTACTCTGATGATACACCTGAGAATAGGCGGGAACACTTTGGGTAATCCAAGCGTTTCCTCCTATGACGGAGTCGTGTCCAATTACTGTCTTTCCGCCCAAAATGGTGGCATTTGCATAAATGACCACCCGATCTTCGATCGTTGGATGCCGCTTGACACTCGCTAATGATTTAGCAACGTGCGTGGCGCCCAGGGTAACCCCCTGATATATCATCACATGGTTTCCTATGTGGGTAGTTTCTCCGATCACAACCCCTGTACCATGATCAATAAAGAAGGAATGGCCAATCACGGAGTTGGGATGAATGTCTATGCCCGTTTGTCCGTGGGCACATTCGGTCAGAATTCGTGGCAATAGTGGTATTCCGCACTGTACCATCAAATGGGCAATACGGTAGGTAGCTATGGCCAAAAAGCCGGGATAAACGGCTATAACTTCCTCTATACCCACCGAGGCCGGGTCATTTTCAGTGATGGCCCTGGCATCAAGAAGCAAAAGCTCGTAAATTTCCGGGATGCGTGCAAAAAAGTCCTCACTTGTTTGACTAACAGAAGTAGGCAATCGCGAAGACAAGGGAAAGAGAAGGCAATCCAGATTTTTTTTTATTTCCAGGTAAGACTCTGCCAACGTTTCAGTGGTACCCATTACCTGACAATCCTGGCTGATTGGGAAAAGAAAATCAATAATCCGATGAAGAAACATCCCTGTGTCGTGCCGGGACGGTAAACGATAACGAAAAGAGTTGTTTTGTTCGGTTAATCTCTGAAAAAATATATCCTGATCCATGGAGTCTTAGTTGTAGCAATACGATCAATTTATGCTTGGGTATGTTAGCAGAACACGATTTAAAACGAAAAGATTGTTTGGCTGGATTAATTCAGCCAAAAATTTCCTGGAACAATTATTTTACTGTATAAAGTATAAATACTACATTTTTTGCTATTTTAGCAATAATAATCTGCCTAAACCTAAATTAGAAAAATAAAATAAATGAATTTCCGATCATATCTGTATATCATTCTGAGTGCTTTATTACTTTCCTCCTGTTTTTCCAAGTACAGGACTACGGCGAGGGAGGTGAGGAGACACTACGCAAATATACCAAAACCCAAGCTCGAATGCATCCAAAATGACACGTTGTGTATTCAGGTGGCTAGTACAGGGGCAGATACGCTTCCTATGCTGCTTTTGATCCATGGTGCTCCCGGTGGCTGGTACGGCTACATGAATATGCTGGATGATACCAGCCTGCAAAAGAGATTTCACATCGTATCCGTTGACCGTCTGGGTTATGGGAATTCCTGGCTTAAACGTCGAAAACCCGTCGAATCTATTGAAACCCAAGCCAGAAGCCTGATGCAGGTAATGAACATCAATCATTCCAATCAGCCGGTGATTATCCTGGGTCGGTCTTATGGGGCGCCCATTGCGGCCGCTATGGCTTCCATGATGCCCGACAAGGTCAAGCAGCTCATTATGGTATCTCCGGTGATTCACCCGGAAAAAGAAAAGTTTTACTGGTTTTCGAAGTATGGGCGCAATAAGCTGATCCAGCTTTTTCTGCCACGGGAGTTCAACACAGCTACCAAGGAAAAGTATGCGCACGCGGAAGAGCTACGGAAAATGCTCCCCATCTGGCAGAAGCTGACCATGCCTGTTGTAGTAATACAGGGCGGAAACGATTGGATTGGTGACCCCATTAACATTGAATTTGCCAAGGAAAATATTCCCAGTCCCAGAGCGCAGTTTATCACTATTCCCAAGGCCGGCCACATGCTTACTTTTTCGCACGTGGACATGATCAGGCAGCTCGTTATTAATACGAGCAAATACAAAGACAAGACTATCAATCTTGATATTGACGTAGCAACTACTAAATAAATAGAATATACAAAACAAAGGGGAACGCCTGATAGTCAGGCGTTCCCCTTTGTTTTGTATGCACCGTTGTTATTTTTTCATCTGCGCTTCTACTACCGCAATCGCCACCATGTTGACTATTTCCCGAACCGAGCTTCCCAATTGGAGCACGTGTACAGGCTTTTTCAGGCCAAGCAGAATAGGTCCGATCGTTTCAAGTTGAGCGGCTTCTTTTAAAAGGTTGTAAGCAATGTTACTCGCCGACAAATTCGGAAAAATCAGGGTATTGGCGCCACCCTCAATCAGGTCACTGAATGGGTGATTTTTCTGCAAGAGCTCGGTGTCGAACGCCAGGTGAGCCTGTACTTCGCCGTCTACCACCATGGTTGGGTGTTTCTTTTTCAAAATGGCCACTGCATCGCTCATTTTTTCTGCGTCTTTTCCTTTGGCGCTGCCAAAATTGGAGTACGTCACCATGGCAATCCGGGGCTTGATATTGAAGCGTTCAATAGCCTGCGCGGTTAGCTCGGTAATCTCCACCAGTTCCTCCGTGGTAGGATCGAGGTTGACGGTTGTATCGGAGAAGAAAAGTGGTCCCCGGGGGGTGAGCAGGATGTACATACCCGCTACCCGATTTACACCCTCTTCTTTGCCAATCACATGCAGGGCCGGACGTATCGTGTCGGGATAGTTGCGCGTCAGACCGGAAATAAAGGCATCAGCTTCGCCGTTTTCAACCATCATGGCTCCGTAGTAATTCCGGTAGTAAATGGTGCGGCGGGCTTCGGTGGGGGTGAGTCCTTTCCGTTGCCGTTTTTTGTAAAGAATCTGGGAGAAATTTTCGATCGTTTCTTCGTTCTCAGGGGCCCGGGGATCAACGATGGGTACTTCCTTCAAATCCAGATTATTGATCTCAATCAAATGCTTGATCGCTTTCAGGTCACCTAACAAAATAGGGAAGGCAATGCCTTCGTCACGGACCTGCTGAGCAGCCTTTAGTACCTGAATGTTTTCGGCGTCGGCAAATACCACCCGCTTTGGTTCCGTTTTGGCCTTGTTGAGCAATACGCGCGAGAGCCTTTCGTACCGGCCCAGCCGACTGGCCAGTTGATGCTCGTAGGCATCCCAGTCGGTAATCGGAAAACGAGCCACGCCTGTATCCATGGCCGCTTTGGCCACGGCAGGAGCCACCGTCGTCAGTAGGCGTGGATCTACCGGCTTGGGTATTATGTAGGTCTTGCTGAATGCAAGGTTGGCTTCATTGTAGGCAAGGTTTACGATATCGGGCACGGGCTTCTTGGCAAGGTCAGCCAAGGCTTTGACCGCGGCCAATTTCATGGCTTCGTTTATTTCTGTGGCCCTTACGTCAAGGGCTCCCCGGAAAATATACGGAAAACCCAACACATTATTCACCTGATTGGGGTAGTCGGAACGTCCCGTTGCCATGATGATGTCCTGCCGGGCTTCGATGGCGTCTGGATAAGAAATCTCGGGATCGGGATTGGCCATAGCAAAAACAATAGGGTCATTTGCCATGGAACGGACCATGTCCTGGGATACCACATTGGCCACTGACAATCCTAAAAAGACATCAGCTCCTTCCAGGGCTGCATCTAACGAATCGTAAGTTTTTTCGGTGGCAAATTGGCTTTTCATTTCGTCCAGATCCTGGCGGGAAGTATTGATGTGCCCTTTCCGGTCAAACATAGCGATGTTCTCAGGAGTAACACCCAGGGAAAGGTAAAGCTTTGTACAGGAAATAGCAGATGCCCCCGCTCCGGATACGACAACTCGTACGTCTTCAATTTTTTTCTTGACCAATTCAAGAGCGTTCAGCAGGGCAGCGCCACTGATTATGGCGGTACCGTGTTGATCGTCGTGCATGACGGGGATATTCAGCTCTTTTTTTAGACGAGTCTCGATTTCAAAACACTCGGGAGATTTGATGTCTTCCAGATTGACCCCCCCAAAAGTAGGTTCAAGGATTTTTACCGTGCGTACAAACTCGTCAACATCCTTGGTATTGAGTTCAATATCGAATACATCTATGTCGGCATAGATCTTGAAAAGTAGTCCTTTTCCCTCCATCACGGGCTTTGATGCCTCGGGGCCAATATCCCCCAGTCCAAGTACCGCCGTACCGTTGCTGATCACGGCTACCAGGTTGCCCTTGGCCGTATAAGCATATACGTTTTCAACGTTTTCGGCTATCTCGAGACAAGGGTCCGCAACTCCGGGAGAATAAGCAAGGGAAAGGTCCCGTTGGGTATTTGTTTCTTTGGTAGGCACAACCTGAATCTTCCCAGGGCGACCTTTGGAGTGATAATGTAGAGCGTCTTCTTTTCTGATTTTTTGGTTCATTGGTTGTACAAAGTGAGGTTTCACTACTAATGTACAAACAAACTAAGCACGAAAAAAAGCAGGCTACTTCTTTTCGTGCTTAGTTTGTTGCAGTATAGCAATATAAATTATAGGTTTTTGAGTATCCTTTTAGTAAAAGATTGGGGTTCTGCGCTGTATGCCGGTTTGTGAAGAATGCCTTTTCTTTTTTTTACAAAATTTGCACGTTTCTTCAAAAAATAGGCGGTAATCATGTAGAGGATAAACATCCCGATATATACCCATAGCGAGAAGGTATTGGAAATGTTGCCGTGAAAAGCAAAGAAAAGGCTCGTATTGACGATCGTAAGTGACCACAAGGTAATTGATGCCCCCAGGTGATTCATGCCATTGTCGAGCAGGATATGATGCATGTGGTTACGGTCGGCGGTGAAAGGGGAGTTCCCATTCAGAATACGTACCAGAAACACGCGCAGGGTATCAAAAATAGGAACAATAAGTACCACCATTACTACAATGGGGGCATTGAAGAATGCGTTGGGGTCATTGCGGTAGCTCACATTGAGCCTGAGGAATTCTATGGTGAAAAAGGATAGGAGAAAACCCACAATAAGTGAGCCGGTATCACCCATAAATATCTTGCTTGTTTTGGAAAAGTTAAACCTCAAAAAGCCGAGTAACGAGCCCGACATGGCAAAGGCGAGACAGGCAAATGTGAAATGATCGTTAAGTAAAAACCATACCCCAAACCACAGGCCGGCAATGAGGCTGATGCCCCCCGAGAGCCCATCAATACCGTCGATAAGGTTGATAGCGTTGATAAGGGAAATGAATATGAACAACGTAAGGGGAATGCTCCAGACATCAGAAATAAAATAAAGGCCAAATATTCCGTATAGGTAGTCTACCTTGAAGCTCCCCATTACAATCAGGGAAAGGGTGGCAATGATCTGTACAATCAGTTTTTTAGCGGAATCCAGGGCTAGTATGTCATCTTTCAGGCCCAGAAAAAAGAGAATGGTGAGGCCAACCATTGATAAGTTGGTAAGGTTGGAATCGACGGGTTCATCGGCATGGGGCCAGAGAAAAAAGGCAATTATGGTGGAGGCAAAAATTGCAATACCACCAAACGTAGGTGTGTCAGTATCATGCGAACTTCGGAACCCGGGTTTTTCGGTGAGGCTGAGAAGTCCGGAAATATTAATAATAATCGGAATAGATACAATGGAAAGAAAACAGGCAATCAGAAAGGAAAGCAGACACTGATATATCTCTCTATCAGCAAGATTTGTAAAATATGAGCCAGTAAAAATTTCTGTAAATAGTATCTGTTCCATGGCATTAAAGTGTGAATTTTACTACTAATAAATAGTAAAGAATATTACCCAAAGAAATTTAGTACTAGGACTTACATGTCAAATATTAAAAATTTTGCCCAATAATGCGCGCTTTGGGGTGTTATTTGTTCGTTAAATTTAGTATCTGGTAAATTTGCTTTTGCATTTGTGCACGCAAGTTAGATAATAAATTGCAAAATTTTCCGGACGGGTTTACACAGAAATGTAAATGGATATGGCGTGAGCTGGTTTACCTCCCACGCTTTTTTGTCATTTCTATTTGCCAGTATACGGTTTTTGATGGTGACATTACTTACACCACCAACCCGCATCCTGACCATAACCTTCTGAATGTATGCCAGTTTTGCGTGGTGCTTCTGTACCATACGGAGCATGAGCTCGTAGTCGGCAGAAGAGCCCAGGTCCAGTCTGAATGTCCCAAAATTATCATACCATTCCCGGCGAATAAAAAAGGTAGGGTGGGGAGGCATCCATCCCCACAGAAAGCTTATAGGGGAGAAATGGCCGGCTTTCCAGTTTCTGATTACATGGCTGAGGTTATCAGCTGCTACATACAACAGGTCTCCGTATACCGCATCGGCTTCCGTCTCTTTGAATCTCTCAACCAGGTCAGGAATGATCCTTGGAGTGTCGAAAATATCGTCAGCATTTAAAATTCCTACAATATCGCCCGTAGCAAGGCGGATACCCTTATTCATGGCATCGTAAATGCCCAGGTCAGGCTCAGAAATGAAGGTGTTGATGCGCTGACCGTAGGATTGTATAATGTCTTTGGTGGTATCCGTAGAATTACCGTCAATGATGATGTATTCAACTGCTTCGTATTCCTGCGCCAGAACCGATTCTATGGTTTCGCGAATGGTCTTTTCCCCGTTGTAGACGACGGTTATGATGCTAACTTTCACTTTCTATTTTTCTGGTTTTTATACATTGCGCCGGGTTTCCGGAATAGATCCCATAGGCGTTCAGATTTTTGGTAGCCACCGAGTTGACCGTCAGTACCGAGTGGGAGCCACAAACTACCCCCGGGCATACAATTGCTTTTGCCCCAATCCAGACCCCATCTTCCAGTACAATCGGGGATACCACCAGGTCAAAACCAGGGCGTTTGTAGTTGTGGTTTCCGGTAAGAAGCATGGCCCCCTGCGACAAACAGGCATTGGCACCGATTTCTACCCGGGTGAGGTTGTCGATCCATACTTCCTCGCCAATCCAGGCGTTTTTATGGACTGTCAGAAACCAGGGGTATTTTATATTGACCTTCGGTTTGATGATGACATTCTCAGCAATTTGGGCGCCAAAAAGCCGTAACACAGCGATTTTAAAGCCAACTGGTAGCGGTAGATACGTATTGACAACCATTCGGCCCAGCACAAACCAGGCGTACCGCTTGAAGGTACTCCCGGGCTGATACCAGCTGTTGTCATACTTTGACAGATCGGTTCGGAGAACTGAGGTCTTTTCCATATTCAACCAGGAAATGCTCGATAATTTGTGATTTTTCTCTGCCCGCTTTTTGGTATACCTCAAATACTTTGGCATCTACCAGAAAGCGGTACCAGAAGCCCTGCAGAAAATGCCAGATCAGCCCTTTTTTTCCATCCAGAAAACCAAGCTTGACGAAGTAGCGATAGAGGAAATATAAAAATGGCCGGGTAAAAAGGGGAAGATTGGCGTACCTGACTTTGAGAAAACGCTTTCTTTGTTCCTGCGTACCCCAGAAATTAGGTGTGACAGTGGGTCGCTCTTCAAAATTATACCGGATGTTCAGGAGGTCTATGACTTCCCGGATAGCGTAGTTATTGTGTTTCTGGGTCCACCAGGTCAGGTTATTCAGGTTATGGTCTACCAGATCGTTTTCCAGCCGGGCGGTGGTGCCTGAGGTGACTTTGATATGCTCATCCATCCACAGTTCTTCGCACACGCCCAATCCCCGCTGCCA
>CATMVR010000073.1 GCA_950075905.1 uncultured Persicitalea sp.
CTTTTTAAAGTAAACCATAGTATCTAATTGAAAATACGATATAAGACGAACGAGGTACAGAAAAGCACAAATTCTTAGGAACTTTACTTAAAAAAGAGATAAAGAAAGCACTTGTAATTAATAAAGTGTATGGAATTGAGTAAGTTTGGATAAAATGAACACGTGCTTTTATGACTAAGAATGGCAGTACTGGCATTAACTCCCTGCGACAAACAAACCTGAAAAAGAGTCTTTTGAGCTACTTTGCTACCGAAGGGAATGCAACCATACCCGATCTGTCGAAAGAAACGAATGTCAGTGTTCCTAAGGTTACGTCCCTCGTCAATGAGCTCATCCAGGAAAGTCTGATTCAGGATTACGGAAAGGTGGAGTCTACCGGAGGGCGCAAGCCCAATCTGTACGGTCTTGTGGCAGATTCTGGCTTTTTTATCGGGGTAGAGGTTGGGCAGAATCACATCAATATCGGACTGTCTAACCTGCTGTGTGAACTGGTGAAAGTAACGGAAGATGTCCCGTATAAACTGGATAATACCCGGGAGTCACTGGATAGCCTCTGCCGGATTATTACTCGATTCATCGACGGGTTGTCGCTTGCCAAAGCCAGTATACTGGGCATTGGCATCAACCTGACCGGGCGGATCAACTACCGGACGGGGCATAGCTACAGCTTCTTTCATTTTGAGGAAAGGCCCCTCAGCGAAATCATCGAGAGTAAAGTGGGTATTCCCGTATTTCTCGAAAATGACTCACGGGCCATGGCCTACGGTGAGTTCTGCAAGGGAGTGGTGCGGGACGAAAAAAACGTGCTGTTTCTGAACCTGGGCTACGGGATTGCGGTAGGTATTATGCTGAACGGGCAGCTGTACTATGGCAAGTCGGGGTACGCGGGAGAGTTTGGCCATATGCCGATGTTCGACAATGAGCTGATTTGTCACTGTGGCAAAAAAGGGTGCCTGGAAACCGAGGGGTCGGGCTGGGCGCTTACGCGTATGTTTCGCGAAAAGCTTGGGGAAGGCTCGTCGTCGGTGCTTACCCAGAACAACCGGTCTTCGACCGACATTGAGATGGAGGATATCATAGAGGCCGCCAAGAATGATGACGTGTTGGCCATAGAGCTCATTGCTCAGGTAGGTGAGAACCTGGGGCGTGGTATAGCTTTGCTGATCAACCTCTTCAATCCCGAACTGGTGGTGCTGGGCGGAAGTCTGGCGACCACCGGCGATTACCTGCGGCTTCCGATTCAGACGGCTATCAACAAGTACTCGCTTAGCCTGGTCAATCAGGACACGGAGCTCAAACTTTCCAGCCTGGGAGAACAGGCCGGCATTACAGGAGCCTGCCTGCTGGTACGCAGCCGGCTTTGGGAAATAATATAGATCGCAGATTATTCAATTTTTACAGAGACTTTACACCCGTTTTCCATGGGTGAAGGTGCTCCTATACTAAACCAAGCCATTTTAATGTCGTTAAAAATAATCAATATACTGGTTTTTGGCGGTTTTCTGCTCGCCTCTTTTACTGGTTCAGACAACAAACCGGTCTTTCTGCCCAATGCAGGAGCAAGCCTCCCCCCCGACAGCACCCGCTTCACAACCATGATGCTGGCGCAGGGACTGGACGAGCCCATGGAGATGGCCATTCTGCCCAATCTGAATGTGGTGATCGTAGAACGGAAAGGCGGGGTGCGGCTGTACGACGCCCGGGAAAAACAACTCAAAACCATTGCTCACCTCAATGTGTTCAGCGGTATCGAAGATGGCCTGCTGGGGGTAGCCATCGATCCGGATTTTAGCCGGAACAACTGGATCTACCTGTACTACGGCGTAGGGGGCGAAAAGGCCGTGTCGCGCCTGGTACGGATGGAACTGCGGGGGGAGGAGTTGATCCAGTCGACAGAAAAAATCCTGCTCGAAATCCCTACCCAGCGAAAGTACTGCTGCCATTCGGCGGGTTACCTGACTTTTGATGTCGATGGTAATCTATACCTCTCCACCGGCGACAATACCAACGCCGAGGAGACAGAAGGCTACACGCCGGTAGACGAACGCCCGGGACGCGAACTGGCCGACGACCAGGCCACCGCGGCCAATACCAACGATTTGCGGGGCAAAATTCTGCGTATTAAGCCCCTGCCGGATGGTCCCGCGGGCGCGCCCGCCTATGCCATTCCCGACGGAAATCTTTTCCCGAAAGATGGCAGTAAGGGGCGTCCGGAAATCTACATTATGGGCAGTCGCAACCCGTTCCGGGTATCCATAGACCCCAAAACGAAGTACGTGTACTGGGGCGATGTGGGGCCGGATACCAAAGTACCCTCGGCCGAAGGCGGCGTCATGAGCTTTGATGAGATCAATCAGGCCCGGAAGCCGGGCTTTTATGGCTGGCCGTATTTTCTGGGCAACAATGAGGCTTTCCCCAAGTATGACTTTGCTACCAGGCAGGAAGGGCCGCGCAAGGACCCGCAGCGGCCTATCAACGACTCGCCCAACAATACCGGCCTACGCGAGCTACCTCCGGCCCAGCCTCCCCTGATCTGGTACGCCAAGGGCGAGTCGAAGCGCTTTCCTCTCGTGGGCAAGGGCGGCGCAAGCGCCATGGCGGGGCCAGTGTATTATAGCGACCTGTACCCCAATGCTCCTTACAAGTTGCCCGCCTACTATGACGGAAAGCTGTTTATCTACGACTGGATCAGAAAGTGGATCATGGCCGTGACGCTGGATGAAAAAGGCAACTATGCCGGCATGGAGCCATTTCTGCCGCATCTGAACGTAGTGGCCCCGGTAGATATGCAGATCGCCCCCGACGGGGCGGTGTACCTGCTGGCCTACGGAACCAACTGGTTTGCCCGCAGCGCCGATGCAGGCCTGATTCGGGTAGAATATTCGGAGGGAAACCGTAACCCGGTGGCGACTATCAGTGCCAGTGCGCTGTACGGCGCGGTACCCTTGACGGTCGATCTTTCCGGGGCAAAGTCAAGAGACCACGATGCGGGTGACAAGCTGGCTTATGCCTGGAAAATCGGATCTGAAACAAAAGCCGGGGAACAGGTGCGGCATACCTTTACCAAGCCCGGCGTGTACGACGTAGCCCTCACCGTGAGCGACCCGCAGGGTGGGCAGGGGGTAGCCACTATTCAGGTAAAAGTGGGCAATACCCCGCCGAAGGCCCGCATAGCTACCCAAGCCAACCGGACGTTCTATTGGGATAATACACTCCTGGATTATCAGGTACATATCAGCGACCCCGAAGACAAGCCCGTAGATGCCAGCCGGGCTACGGTTACCTTTAACTACCTGCCTTTCGGAAAAGATGTGGCTTCGGCCCTGTCGGGTGCGAGCCACGGAAATCTTCAGCATGCCGAAGCGGAGCGGCTGTACGCATCACTGGATTGCCGGGCCTGCCATACCATGGATTCCAAATCCATCGGCCCCAGCCTGAAAGCCATCGCCGAACGCTACCAGGGAAAAGAGGATGCCATAGCAACCCTGGCCGGCAAGGTGATTGAGGGCGGGAGCGGCAACTGGGGGGCCTACGCTATGTCGGCGCATCCTGACCTTTCCCTGCAGGAAGCCAAAGGACTGGTAAGCTATATCCTGTCGCTGGGCGAAAAACCAGCTAGCCTGCCCCTGAAAGGCCAGCTCCGGCTGACCCAACATGAGGGAAAAGGAAACGAGGGAGCCTACGTACTGATGGCGCGGTACCTGGACAAGGGAGCCAACGGCATAGAGCCCTTACCCGCGCGGGCCCATCTCACTCTGCGCCACCCGAAGGTAGAGCTGGAAGAGTACGACGGGGGCAACGTCGGGGTGGTGATTGCTACGGAGCAAACGGGTTTCATTTCCTACGTTCGTCGTACCACGCACGGTCGGTATGTCCGGTTCAATCAGATTGATCTGTCGCAGATCAAAGGAATCTTGTTCAATCTGCTGCAACATGGAGATGGCGGAGTTCTGGAAATACATCTCGACGGAATGGATGGCCCGGTGGTAGGTAGCCTGACGGTAGAGGCGGGGAAGGCGGCTGATTTTACCAAGGGCTGGCAGGAAAAGTTTGTGAAAATTGCTCCCACGAAGGGCGTCCATGACCTGTTTTTAGTTTTTAAAAGTCCAACGCAGGCGCAGAAGGAGATGTTTTTTCTGGACTGGATGTACTTTCAGAAGTAGAAAAACGACTTATCCGCAAACCGGGCCGGACGGACGCTTTTACCTGCGTCCGTCCGGCCCGGTTTTTTACTGCTTTACTGCTTTTAAAAACGGGTGATACTGAAAGCTGGATCAGCGGCTTACCGGCTTCCAGATAAGGGCATCTGCCAGTACCTCCCCATCCGCTCCTTTGGTCGAAACCGTAACGTAGCTTTGGTTGCCGGCGGGTAAACGATAGGTCCCTAAAGAAGCCCACTCCCCCGAGGAAAGTCCGATTTCTTTGATTTCTGAGGGTTTTAAAACTACCTCCCTAGCCTGTTTACCATCATGAACTGTGAAGACAATTTTTGTGCTCAGGTTTTCATTTCGGGGGAAGTACGTATAGATTTCATACGCACCGCCCCGGCTGATTTTGGGAGTAAACCGGGCGGATGCATTCTCGCCCTGCCCGGAATTGTAAACCAGCAGGCTCCGGCCGTAACCTCCGTTCTTTCTGGCCCAGTTTCCGTGCAGATCATTCGGAGACAAATCATCGTTATCGACCACTACTTCGGGCAGACTGCCGTCACCCAGCGGGTTCATTTCCAGACGTTGCTGCAACGCTTTGACGTCAATTTCCTGTACCGCTGATTTCTTGTCGATGGCCATTGCGGCGGCGGTGGCGGCTACTTGTCCCAGTACCATAAAGACCGGCTCCATTCGGATAGAACCGTAGGCAATATGCGAGGCCGACAGGCAGACGGGCACCAGCAGGTTATTGCACTCCGTGCGTTTTGGCGTAATGGCTCCGTACGAAATAGGGTAGGGGGCGGGTACGGATTTTTCCACGTCACCCTCATTTTTTACCATGCCGTTTACCACTACCCGCTGGCAGTTGTGCGAGTCCATCTGGTAGGCGGCCATGCCGATGGCGTCGGCTACGGTTTCTTCGCCCTCGCAATGCTTCTGGGTCATGACGGTTTCCCCCACCATCCGGCGGGCTTCCCGTACGTACAGCTGGTTGGAGAAGCCGCCGAGGTCGGTAAACTCATCCTTTGCGTAGCCCCACGACTGCATCTCCTGCCGGAGGTGCGCGGGTATCCGCGCATCGTGGCCCAGAAAATACAGCAGCCCTTTGGTGTAGTCTTCGTGGTCTTGCCAGATTTTTTTCCGGGTAGCGTAGTCGGCCTCCGGGTAGTCATAGTTCATGCCGATCATGTCGGTGGAGAAACCGCCGAAATTGTTGAAATCGGTTTTTCCATTGGGCATGTTCTTGATCAGGAAGCCTCCCTGGTGATGAATCCGGGTAGTGCCATCCGGTAGCTTCTCGTGCCGTAGACCGTTGTGAATCGTTTTCCACTTTTCTGCCTCCATGACCCGCAGCAGGAGTTCATATTTTTGGGGGTCGTAATTATCGGGTTTGGTAACAGGAATAAAATTATTCTTATCCTGAGTCAGACAAAGACGGAAGTTATAGGCCTGGATTTTTTTATCGCCGGTACCCGTTGGTGACAGTTTTTCATTACTGATACCCCAGAGCAGTCCGCTGGCGGGGTTACCGGGTACCTTATAAGGGTCGACACCGTCGGGAAACTGGTGGTAGTCCGATAGCTGCACGCCGTTGTATTTTTCCCCGTACTGGCTGCTGCTCTCGCGTCCTACGGTGTAAGATACCCCGGCAGTGGCCATCAGGTCACCCTCGTAGGTACAGTCAATGAACATGCGGGCCCGGATGGTCTGAGGTTGGGCCTGGGCATTCTCGACGGTTATTGAGGCAAGTCGTTTGCCCTCTTTCCAGACGCCGGTGAGACGGGTGTTTTTGCGTATATCCAGATTGGCTTCCCGGATGTAATCAGCAAACACTTTGTCGGCCACGTGGGGCTCAAAGGTCCATTGTTCAAATTTTCCGTAATAGGCCCCGATGCGCCGGTAAAAATCTTTTCCAAGGCCAGTTACAGCGTACTTGTTCCCGATATCGGTAGCACCAAGCCCACCACTGCTCATGCCGCCGAGGTAGTTGCCCGGCTCTATGAGCAGGACCGACTTGCCGGCTTTTTTGGCCGAGTAGGCCGCAATGATACCCGCAGACGTTCCGCCGTATACGCAAACATCGTAAACGGGACTCTGCGGTTGACTTTGGGCAATCTGGACTATGAAAAAAGAGAGTAAAAACAAAATAGGTTTCAGCATGCCTGGAAAGGTTTAGTATAAGTAAAGGGGAAAGGTTACTTTCCGAATAATAATTTCTTCAAATAGGCCGGATAGTTTTTGCCCTCCGGTTGTCCGTCGCCCCGGGTGATGCTATCCCCAAAGCAGACAATGCGCCGGTAGGAAGCAGATGAGTTGGTCAGGGCCTGGTATACAGCTACGGCCATGGTGCGGTACCCTTCGGGGGTAGGATGTACCCCATCTTTTTTCTGACTGTTGGCTTCATTCTGAATAAGGCTTTCAGGGGCTTCCCCCACCTGGCCTATCTGCGTAAAAATATGGTGCATGTCCATAAAGAGAAGGCTGTGTTGGCGGGCTACGTCCCTGATAGTATCATTCATTTTTGCTATACGAACCGGGAAACCTTCCGGTTGGTAAAAAGCTGGCGGATGCCGGGTCATGAGGTAGGGTTCGTGCACGGGCAGCAGCGTCATAAGGCCCACCTGACTATTGATGCGTTTGATACCCTGCACCAGCTCTATCAGATTTTTTTTAAACTGAGGCAGCGGCACATGTTTCTGGCTGTTCATGTCGTTGGTGCCGACGGTGAGCAGGACAAGCTCCGGCTGGTGGACCAGACAATCCTGGTCGAGCCGGGTCAGCAAGTCAAAGGTATTGTTCCCCCCTGTACCTGCATTGATAAGGATCGGCGGGACAGTTGATTTAGTGGTGGTAGTCTGAGCGAGGAGAGTAAAGGGAACAAGTGGAGCCAAACCGGCTTTAAGAAAGACTCTTCGTAGCATGAAAATAGTTGATGGTAGTTGGGCAGATGGCATACTACTGAAAAGGCACTTACTACGCAAAACTACCCCATCGCTACCCGCTCCTGTACTTCCCGTCGTGGCTCAGCAGCGCAGGACCGTTGGTGTACAGTTTCGTTCGTGTACCTATGGGTAAAAATGCGCCCAGGCGTTGGGAAACACGGATGGCGCCAGACCCCGGAAGGCCACCGACATATGGGGGTAAAAAACCTTTATTTTGTTAAAAGCTCCGGCAGGAAACGTACTATTTCCTCCGCGTGCAGGATGCGGTCAATGGGGCTTCGCTCAATGGCCTGCCGGGGCATAAAGCCTACTTCGGCCGAGGCGGGGTCCTGGACGAGGGTATAGCCACCGGCTTTTTTGATGCAGGCCATGCCGAAGGCTCCGTCGGCATTAGCGCCCGACAGCAGGATGCCGATCGCGCGCGCGCCAAAAGTTTCGGCCACCGACTCGAACGTAACGTCGATGCTGGGCCGGCTGTAATGAATTTTTTCTGAGCGATCCAGCGCAAACATATCGGCCCGCTCCACCAGCAGGTGGTAGTCGGGAGGGGCCAGGTAGATGGTATTGACCCGGATAGGCTCCTTATCTTCGACTTCCCGAACGGGCAGTGTGGTGCGGGAGGAAAGCAGGTCTACCAGAATGGAGTCTTTATCATTCTTACGATGGACCACCACCGTGACTATGGCGTTGGGGCGGGCGGGGAGGCAGGCCACCAGCCTCAGGATGATTTCCAGGCTACCGGCCGACCCCCCGATCACTACGTGCCGGGGGAGATCTAGCGCATCTTTCGCCATATTTTTTCTTTGTTTTCCAGCTGTGCGTAGCTGGGGGCGATGGTCGAGAAGCGGAGGTTTTCCTTGGAGCCCAGTACCAGAAACCCCAGCGTTTCCAGGCTATTGTCAAATAGGGTCAGGGCTTTGTCCTGCAAATTTTTGTCAAAATAAATAAGCACATTGCGGCAGAGGATGAGCTGAAACTCATTGAAAGACCGATCCGAAACCAGGTTGTGGGTAGCCACAATCATGTTGGTACTCAGCCGTTCGTGAAACTTTGCCCACTCGTACTGGGCCAGGTAGTAGGAAGAGAAATCCTTCTTGCCCCCCGCTTGAATATAGTTTTCGGTGTACTGCTTTACCGCCCCGATGGGAAACAACCCCTTCTTGACATTTTCAATCACCGTAGGGTTGAGGTCGGTGGCGTAGAGCAGGGATTTGTGCAGCAGGTTGGCTTCTTCCAGCAGAATTGCCAGGGAGTACACCTCCTCACCCGTAGAGCAGCCCGCGTGCCAGATCCGGATGAGCGGGTGGGTGGCCAGGATGGGCAGTACCTGCTCGCGGAGTGTTTTGAACAGGGTAGGGTCACGAAACATCTCTGTGACATTGACCGTCAGCTGCTCCACGACGTGCGCCAGGTAGTGGGGTTCGTTTTTTACTTTAAATAGCAACTCAGCAAAACTCACAAACTTATCCAGGCTCAGCAGGCGGTTTACCCGGCGCTTCAGCGAAGCTCGGGCATAGTTTGAAAAGTCATACCCATACCGGTGGTTGAGCTCGTTTAGCAGCAGGTCCAGATCCTCATCCTGTATCATTAGTTTTTACGTAGGGCTATTGAGTAATTGTAGCAAAGCATCTATGTCGATGGGCTTTGACTGGTAGGCGTCAGCGCCGGCGGCCAGGCACTTTTCGCGGTCGCCGGCCATGGCCTGCGCCGTCACCGCAATCAGCGGAATGTTCTTGTAGCGGGCATCATTTTTCAACAGTGGAATGGCCTGGTAGCCATCCATTTCGGGCATCATCATGTCCATCAGAATGGTGTTGATCGGCTCGTCCTGTTCCAGGATGATGATGGCCTCCTTCACACTTGTGGCCGACTTTACCACAAATCCCCGGGCTTTCAGCATGGCCGAAAGGGCAAAGATATTGCGGGAGTCGTCGTCGATGAGTAAGATCGTTTTTCCGGTTGGTCTGTTCATGCCAGGGATAATTATTGGTAAAGCCAGACCCGCAGCAGCGAAATCAGCTGATCCACGTCAACGGGTTTGGTGATATAGTCAGAAGCGCCGGCCTGAATGCATTTTTCGCGGTCGCCGGTCATGGCTTTGGCCGTAATGGCGATGACGGGCAGCTTCTTGAACTTAGGGTTGGCCCGGATGCGGCGGGTAGGTTCGTAGCCATCCATTTCGGGCATCATCATGTCCATCAGCACGAGGTCGATGTTGCCATGCTCTTCGAGCTGCGCCAGGGCATCCTTGCCGTCTACGGCCGATACCACGTTCATTTTGTAATTTTCGAGCGACCGGGAAAGCGAAAAAATATTGCGCACATCGTCGTCGGCTACCAGAATGGTTTTCCCTTTCAGTACCTCTTCCATGTCGCCCAGCCGCCGGAAGCGCGAGGTTTTGGATTCGGTACCATTGACATCTACCAGATGCAGAAACAGAGAGACCTCGTCGAGTATGCGCTGGTAGGAGTGGGCCGTTTTGACCACAATGGAATCTGCGTACTGTTTTAGCCGTACCTCTTCGTTGATAGACAGGTTTCGGCCCGTGAAGATAATGACGGGTATGTTTTCAAAGCCCGGGCTGCTTTTTACCTCTTCCAGAAAATCGTACGACTGGTTTTCCGTGACGCCCATGTCCAGGATCACGCAGTCGGTTTTGTCCTGGTTTATAGCTTCGATCCCCTCCTGCACGGTATGCCGTATTTCGGATACTACGTTGAAGTTTTGCAAGAAATACGCCAGCGCCTGGGCATGTTTGGGATCTTCCTCCACAATCATTACCTTTTTGGGGTGCCGGCTCAGGGCTTCTTCGATTTTTGCAAAAATGCTGCTCAATTTTTCAAATGCCACCGGCTTATCAATAAAGTCCAGGGCCCCTTTGGACAGGCTCCGATTCTTGACCTGGTACGACGACATCATGTGCACCGGAATTGGCCGGGTAGTGGGGTCGGCTTTCAGCTCGTCCATCACTTCCCAGCCGCTCTTGACGGGTAGCTGCACATCGAGCAGGATACCTACCGGCAGGTACCGCCGGGCCAGTTCCAGCCCCTCGTCGCCCCGGACGGCCACCACGCCTTTGTAGCCCTTGCTGCGGGTGTAGTCTAGTAGCGACCGGGCAAAGTTGGTATCGTCCTCGATCATCAGAATCACCTTGTCGTTGGGGGAGATGGACGCGCGGTCGTCGGGGATGGAAGCCGGGATGACCTTGCTGAGGTACTCCTCGCCCGAAGCCAGCAACGCCGACGCCTCGTTGGGGAGGTCAGGAACGGGATTGGCATCGGGAATAGCCGTGAACTCGGGGCGGAGAGGCTGACGGCTCCGCTGTAAAGGTACTATCAGCTCAAACTCACTGCCTTTCCCAACTTCACTGGTAACTCTGATTTCACCCCCCAGCAGCTTAGCCAGCTCCCGGCTGATAGACAGCCCCAGACCGGTACCGCCAAACTGCCGGCGGGTGGAGCCATCGGCCTGTTTGAAGGCTTCAAAAATGGTATTCAGTTTGCTTTCCGGAATGCCGATGCCCGTATCCTTTACGGCAAAAACCAGACTGGAATCTACCCGGGAGACCGTCAGTTCTACCGAGCCCTTTTTCGTAAATTTGAGCGCGTTGGAAATCAGGTTGCGCAGAATCTGATCCAGCCGGAGGCGGTCGGTTTCCAGCATGCCGGGAGCTTCTTCCTGTATGGTTGCAGAGAACTCAATCCCTTTGTCTTTGGCAATGGGTGTAAACATAGCCAGCAGACCATTGACCAGATCCTGGGTGGGTACGCTGGTGTATTCCAGCTCCATTTTTCCGGCTTCGATCTTGGAGAGGTCCAGAATTTCATCAATCAGAGTCAGTAGCCCTTTCCCGGAGCTTTGGATCACGTTGGCGTATTCGATTTGATCTTCCGACAGGTTGCTCTCGTGGTTTTCGCTCAGCAGGCGCGACAGCAGCAGAATGGAGTTGAGGGGCGTGCGAAGCTCGTGCGACATATTGGCCAGAAACTCCGACTTGTAGCTGGTACTTTGGGCCAGTTCCTGAGCCTTGGCCTGAATTTCCAGGTTTCTTTCGAGAATCAGCTCGTTTTTTTCTTCCAGAATCCGGCTGCGTTCTTCGAGTTCCTGGTTGGCCTGCTGCAGCTCCTCCTGCTGCACACGGAGTTCTTCTTCCGAGGCCTGCAGCTTTTCGGCCTGCGTTTCCAGCTCGGCGTTGATATTTTCCAGCTCGCTATGCTGCGCCTGCAGCTCTTCGGTCTGCGCCTGGGTTTCTTCCAGTAGCTCCTGTACGCGCTCGCGGTTCTGGGCCGAGTGGAGGGCTATACCCACATTCTGGGTCACTCCCGCAAAAAACGCCTTTTTATTGGATGTGTACGGGGTCATGGAAGCTAGTTCGATCACCCCTTTTATCTGGTTGTCGTAGAGAATTGGAATGGCAATGACGGCCCGGGGCAGTACCTGCCCTGATACAAGGCTGAGGGAGTAATCTTCGGGAACAAGACCGGTTAGTTCCAATTCTTTGCCCAGCTGGGCGCACTGTCCGGCCAGGCCTTCCCCCAGGGCTACTACTGCCCTGAGCTGCCTGTGGGGCAGGGCGTAGCTGCTTTGCAGTTCCAGCGCTCCCCTGCTATTGAGTACATAGAAGGTACCCGCCTGGCTTTCGGAATATTCGCTGATGAAGGTTAGGGCGTTTTGGGCCAGAGATGGTACACTCTGATCTATGATTATGTTTTCGTTGAGGGAGGCGAGCCCGGTTTGCAGCCATTCCTTGTCGGTAAGGGTAGCAAAAGAAAGATCCAGCGAAGCGGCCATTTTGTTGAGGGAGCCGGCAATACTGCCGAGAGCATCACTGCCCTGATCGTCTACTTTTATTTTGTAGTTGCCCGACGATATCTGGTCGGCAATCCCCTCGATCAGGCCAAGGCGCGTCGAAATCTCCTGATCCTTTTCTTCCAAATCCCTTTGGAGCCGGGCCCTTTGCTCGAAGTCGTTATTGACGCGCGCAAAAGACACCGCCGTGACGACAAGGGCCAGCAGGGAAGCCAGGACAATCAGCAAGGGTGTAAGGGTTGTAAACCGGTTTAGCTCCCCGGTTCGATTGACGAGCAGGACCTGCTCCCTATTTACCATTCGCTCCACCACAGACCGGAGCTGCTCCATTACCTGCCGACCACCTTCAATATCCTGGGCTTCTGTCTGACCGGTGCGGTCAAATTTCTGAATCACACGCTGAAGAACGGCGAAGCGCTCGCGCGTCAACGCCAGGAGGGTGGTCACGTCCTGTTGCTGCGTATCATTGTCTCTGGTCTGTGATCCTACCTCTCTGACTGACTCTAGTGCCCGCTCCTGGGCTTCGCGGTAGGGAGTCAGAAAGCGGCTGTCG
>CATMVR010000074.1 GCA_950075905.1 uncultured Persicitalea sp.
TTGTTTGTTTTCATAGGTATGAATTGGGTTAGTTGATTACTCATTATTGGGCCTGAAGGAGAAACAGGAATTTCATTTATCACCAAACCACCTCGGCACCAAAGCAGAAGGCCATGGGTTGGTGAGCGGAGACGTCCAGTATCACCCCACATTTCTCCTGACAATACCCTGGACTAATCAGAAGTGTAAGCAGCCCTATCACACAGTTTTTTATAATCAATGTTCTCATTTACTGATGATTACAAATAGCCAGGAGCTATATTGTCGATGCTGATATAGCTCCTGGTAATTCAATGGTAAACCTTAATGGCAAGGACTTTTCACCCAGGCAACTGTGTCCCCACAGGCAACGGATTAGGGATGCAAAAAACTTACCTTATTCGATAAAATGCGTACAAACCCAACAACGGCGTAAGTTCCGTCTTATTCAAGTACACTATCTGGAAATTGCCCATTACTGAAAGTCTTTTAGACAGATTGATATCCAGTTCAAGTCCTAGATTTCCACCGAAGTCCCAGTATGTTCGATTCTCTCGTTCATAATCGGTTACTTCATTTCCATTGAAGTTTATCTTCTTAGACACCAGATCGCTTACGTGCCAGAGCGAGGGTCCCGCCGCGATTCTCAAATGACTTCCCCCCATTTCAAATAGCGAAAACTTGGCAGCTAAATCCACAGTAAAACGTTTTCTCAACTCAGGAACCTGTTGAAAGGTATTATCCATTCCTTTATAGTATAAGTATCCTATATCCGCCGATCCAAATATCCTTTGCTTGAATTGATGCTGGTAAGAGAATTTAGGCAGAAAGGTTATATCATCGGGTAGATCGAGAGTCAGATAGCTTATGCCCATTCCAACACGGTCACTCTTCAATTGCTGCGCAGAGATTGTCGAATTGACTAATAAAAGCAGCGCGAAAACACGGAGTATGTTTCTCATTGGATTCTTATGTTAAAGAGCAGACAGAACCATATTCAGTTCTGTCTGCTCTGTTAAATGGTTACTGAACAAGGGTCGGTACACAGGCAACTGATTTGAAGGAGAAACATGAATTTCATTCATCACCAAACCACCTCAGCCCCAAAGCAGAAAGCCATGTTGGGTCTTTCAGTTCTGGGGAGCCATTTGCCGCTCCAGTTCGATGAGACACTGCTGTGGAGGAGTGCATCGGTAGCCTTGGTGAAGTTGTACATTGGGGCGATATGCTCGACTGTATTGATTTTTAGTCTTTTAGTGCCTTTCAAAGTGAATTTTCCAAATTCTCGATCCTGATTTTGCTTGTAGTGGCCTTGCTTATCGGTGTACCCCACGCAGGATACCCCAATCCAAAATCCATCCGCCGGTACCGCAAGGCCAAAATTTGCCACATCAAATTCGATTTCTTTCCCATCGAAGGGTACATCGGCAATCACTAGCTCGGGTAACAAATCCTGTCCGGGTAGTTGCTTTACCCGATCATGGCTATAAAGTCGGAGAGCCACCCGGAAACTTTTCACTAAGTCATTCTTTTTGGGAGTCAAACGGCAATACACGCGATTGATTACGGATGTTTGTCGAAGTTCATTGGGAATATAAGTAGCCAGGGTGGCATTCGAATTGTGCGCAAACCCTAACGACTGCAACTCAAGCAGCGGCTTTTTGGAATAACCGATTAATCTCGATTGTAGTGTACGGTTGTCTGACCTGACCACCACCTCCCGGAGGGGAATGGCAACGGCTTTTAGATATATAGTGTCTTTTTTCAGAAAATCCGACAGAGCTAGCGTACTAGGGGCATAGCCCAAGGTCGATATTAGTACGCTGTCCACTTTTCCAGCGGGCCTGGCCAGGCAAAAAGTTCCCTTGTCGGAAGCATACATACCCTGTGGGGTAGCCCGATAATGAATGGTGGCATAGGGAATGGGTTGGTAAGTGGAGGCGTCCAGGATTACCCCACATTTCTCCTGACAATACCCTGTAATATCAAGAAATGTGAGTACCATTAGTATCCAACCTTTTATAATCAATGTTTTCATTTGCTGTTGGTTGTGAATCGCCAAGAACTATATGGGCATTGATACATAGCTCTTGGCGATTCAATTGTGAGCCTTATTGACAAGGCCCTGAGCTAAACGTCATTTCTTCCGAAATCATTATTCCGAAAAATATGTCCTGGTAACGCCGAACTCTTGGCATAAGCCGTCATAGGCATACTGGGTACCCAGATATTCGTACTCTGAGCCAAAAAGCTTTCTTGCCTGACTTTCATTTACGACTGTGACGGATAGAAATGAAATCATCAAGAAAATTCGGAGATGTTTCCGATTGATGCATAGCTTTTTCATACTTTTACATTGGTTTGAGCGTTGAAAAACGATTGAACTGCTTATCGAAAGAGCCCCGCGCGAGTTGCCAAACGGTCGTGGGGCTTTTTTGATGTCTCTAAGGAAAAGAAATGGTTGAGCAAGGCAAAGTATTTTCGACAGAGAGCACCTTTGAAGCGACCAAGAGGATCTGTATTACGACGAAGCGATACATGCGGAACGTACGTCAGTGGATAGGACTCACTACTCCCGGAGTCCTCTAAGGCAGGAGCTTGATGTACTTCTTTAACGACTCCCGGTAGGAGGGGCCAATCGACAACTCCTTGCCGTTGGTAAGCAGCAGGCGGTTGCCTTCAATGAGGCGGATGGCTGCCCGGCGCACGAGGTAGGAGCGGTGAATGGGGATGAACTCCGGAGGGCGAAACAGCTCAGCGGCCTTCGCAAGCGAGAGGTGGGTGAGAATCATCTGATCGGGCAGAAACACCTTTACGTAGTCTTTGCTGGCTTCCAGGTACAGTACTTCCTGGTAGGGGATTTGCAGCAGTTTCTTCTCTTCGCGCAGCCATACCAATTCTTCGCCAGCCGGGGGGGCGTCGGGTACCTTCCCTTCAACTTCCCTGGCCCGGCCGCGTTTTTCTTTGAATCGGGCCACCGCCTGCATAAACCGCTCGAAGGCAATGGGCTTCACGAGGTAGTCGAGGGCGGCTACCTCGTAGCTTTGCGCGGCGTAGTGCGAGTAGGCCGTGGTCAGCACGAACTCGGGGCGGTCGGTCAGCGGGAGGGCCATCAGGTCCATACCGGTCATTTCGGGCATTTGGATGTCCACAAAAACCAGCTCTGCTTTGTGCCGTTGGATGGCCGCGAGCGCGTCGAGGCCATTGCTGCACACGGCCACCGTCAGGAGGTCGGGTACGCGCCCGACAAAAGCGGCGATGAGGTCACGGGCGGGGGGCTCGTCATCTACGATCACGACCCGGTAGGGGTTTTCCATGCAAATCAAGGAGTAAAAGTACATGATAGGAGTCGGCCTCCTGCTTCCTGGTAAGTTGGTGGCGGTCGGGGTAGAGCAGGTTCAGTCGTCGCTGCGCATTGGTAAGCCCTACCCCGCCACGCTCTTCCGTCTGCTCCGGCGGGGCATGCGTGCTGTTGCTTACCTCAAAGCGCAGCTGACCGTTTTCGACCGTGGCCCGTATGCGCACCCAGCCCCGCTGTGCGCTGGCCTGCGGGCCATGCTTGAAGGCATTCTCGACAAAGACAATCAGGAGCAGGGGGGCGATGGTGAGGGTACCGGGCGTGCCGTGCACCTCAAAACTCAGCGGGGTGTCGTCCTCGTGCCGGATGCGCTGCAGCTCCACGTAGCTCCGGAGAAAGGAAAGCTCCTGGGAGAGCGGCACCAACGGTGCCTCCGTTTGGTAGAGCGTGTACCGCATCAGGTCGGCTAGTTTCAATAGGGTGCCGGGTACCCGGTCGGGTGCCTGAATCGAAAAGGAATAGATGTTGTTGAGGGTATTGAACAAAAAATGGGGGTTGACCTGGGCTTTCAGGAAATCAAACTCCAACTGAATATTCTCTTTTTCGAGGTGCGCTCCCCGCGTACGCTGCACCACCAGGTCTTTGAATAGCTTCACGGATAAGGCATAAATGAGGTAGGTATACACCATTGAAAAGCAAAAGATAAGCACCAGCACCGAATCGAAGGGGAGCTGCCATACCGCAAGACCCATGACGTGGTCGGCGAAGTTGCGGTAGACCACCGGCAGACGGGGCAGGGTAAACCACTGCACAAACCACACCACATGCCACCGAACCAGCAGGACAGTGAGGAAATGTACCCCCAGCAGTCCGGTGCAAAAGAGAACGGGCCGAAAACGCTGGAACAGGAAACTACGGATCAGCTTCGCTACCAGCAGGTAGTCGAGGATGATGAGTCCCGCAAAGATGAGGGTAGAAAGCGTGACGTAGGCCGTACGGTCAGCGGCGTCGGTGAGCTGGATGGCGTTGTAGTTGAATCGCTCATAGATCAGGAACGTCATGACCGACCACAAAAGCCCATGGCGGGCCACCCGGTAGCGCGGGGCGGGATCTAGCAGGAATTGGAAAAAAGTGTTTTGGTCCAGCCTGAGTTTCATGAGGAATCTACAAAACCCAAAGGTGCAACCGATTTGGGTTTTCTCCTAGAAAAATGGCGCAGCAGGGGTTTGGAATCGACGAAAGTGGGAGTGGGGAACCCGTGGCACGGTTTTGAACCGTGCCACGGGTGGCTACAATAAAATCACCTCCTTTCCTGACGCCCGTCATGTTTTCCGGCTGCGCGACCCGGTAGTTTTGGGGTAATCATTAAGAAGTCTTTGCCTGAGCATTCCCATGAGCAATTCCCTGTTACAGAAGTACAACGTACCTGGTCCGCGTTACACCAGCTACCCCACGGTACCCTACTGGCAGCCCACGCCGCCCACGGCGGAGCGCTGGACCGAACTGGTGAACGATACCTTTGCGGTCACCAATCAGAAAGAGGGCATCAGCCTGTACATCCATATTCCGTTTTGCGAAAAGCTGTGTACCTACTGCGGCTGCAACACCCGCATTACCATCAACCACAAGGTAGAGCGGCCGTATATGAATGCCGTGCTGAAAGAATGGGAACTGTACAAAAAAGTACTGGGAACCGGGAAGCCCATCATCCGGGAGTTGCACATCGGCGGCGGCACCCCCACGTTTTTCAGCCCGGAACATCTCAAAGAAATGATTACCCGCCTGCTCGATGGTTGCGAAGTACACCCAAAAGCGGAGTTTAGCTTTGAGGCCCCCCCCGGCAACACCACCGACGAGCACCTGCTGGCCCTGTACGAAGTAGGCTTCCGGCGCATCAGCATTGGTGTGCAGGATTTTAATCCGGTAGTCCTCGAAACCATCAACCGCCACCAGACCTACGAGCAGGTAAAACACCTCACCGAAAAGGCCCGGGAGTTGGGCTATATGTCCGTCAACTACGACATCGTGTACGGCTTGCCCAAGCAAAAGGTCTTTTCCATGACCCAGACCATCGCCAAAGTCATCGAGCTGCGTCCCGACCGGATTGCTTTTTACAGCTACGCGCATGTACCCTGGATCAAGCCCGGCCAACGGAGCTTTACCGAAGCCGACCTGCCCGATTCGGCCAAAAAGCTGGCTATTTACGAAGCTTGCCGGAGCCTGCTGGAACTGGCCGGCTACGAAGATATTGGTATGGATCATTTTGCCCTTCCCACCGATGGCCTGTACCGGGCGTTCAAAGAAAAACGCCTGCACCGCAACTTCATGGGCTATACCGATACCCAAACCGCCCTGTTGATTGGCCTGGGTACTTCGGCCATCAGCGACGCCTGGTGGGGCTATGTTCAGAATGAGAAAAGCGTGGAAGCGTATTACAAAAGGCTCGAAAACAACGAACTACCATTCTTCAAAGGCCACGTCCTGACCCGCGAAGACCTCATCCTGCGCCGGCACATTCAGCGGATCATGTGCCTGTTTGAAACAAGCTGGTTCGAAAACCAGGAGCAGGGCGAGGCGCTGTACCAGGGATTGGGCCGGCTGGAAGAAATGGAAGCCGACGGGCTGATAGAGCTGACGCCCTACCAGCTACGGGTCACCGAAAATGGCCGCAGTTTCGTAAGAAACGTATGTATGGCCTTCGACGCCCGGCTATGGCAGAACGCCCCGCAGACGAATCTGTTTAGCCAAACGGTTTGATTTTGGTTCTTAGTTATTGGTTACTGGTTATTGGTTATTGGAGGGTAAATTATTGATAATCAGTCTATAAAATTCCTGTTTGCCTCAAAACGGTCAACCTATTTTAGGCAATGACAAGGCAACCAGTAACCGGTAACCAATAACCGCTCAACCAATAACCAGTCAACCAATAACCGATAAACCAATAACCAATCAGCTAATAGTTGTACGTAAACCAAATACTCCCTTACTTTGGTATGTTAGAGACATATAGAAAACATACGGAAGCAATGAAGCGGCACATTGAGATGCTTAATGCGCTTTTTAAGCATGCTACGGAGGGCATTATCGTGGTAGACAACCATGGTACCATTGCCATGGTAAACCCCACGGCAATGGATCTCTTTGGGTATGAGGAGGAAGTGTTGACGGGCAATAAAATAGAAATACTGATTCCGTTTCGGCAGGCCAAGGCCCACGTGACGCAACGGGTGAGCTACATGCGTGAGCCGCGCGCGCGGGGCATGGGCCATAACCGCGACCTGTTTGCCCGCCGGCGCGATGGCAGCGAGTTTCCGGTAGAGGTGAGCCTGAGCCCTTTCTCAACGAGCGAAGGCGACTTTGTGGTGGCTTTTGTGGTGGATATTACCAACCGCAAGCGGCAGGAAAATGCCCTGAAAGAGGCCAATCAGGAAATCCAGAAGCTCAATACCGAACTGGAAATGCGGGTGGAACAGCGCACCCAGGAACTGGCCGAAGCGCTGCTAAAACTCGAAACCTCGCAGAAGGAGGTGATCCGGTCGCTGGAAAAAGAGCGGGAGCTCAACGACATGAAGAGCAAGTTCGTGACCGTAGCCTCACACGAGTTTCGTACCCCGCTGGCTACTATCCTGTCGTCGGCGTCGCTGATTGGTCGCTACGTGCATACCGAAGATGACGAAAAACGGCAGAAGCACGTGCAGCGCATCAAGTCGGCGGTAAATAACCTCACCGAAATCCTCAACGACTTCCTGTCCATTGGCAAGCTCGAAGAGGGGCATATGCAGAGTGTACCCGTCCTGATAAATATGCCCACTTGCTGCGGCGACTTGCTGGATGAGATCAAAAGCGTTTGTAAGGAGGGGCAGACGATTCGCTATTCCCACAAGGGGGCCGACGAAGCCTGGCTCGATATGCACCTGGTGCGCAACGTGCTGATCAACATCCTCTCCAACGCCATCAAGTACTCCGAAACCTACACGGAAATCTGGTTTCGTACCCGGGTAGACGGGGAGGGAGTGCATTTTGAGGTGGAGGATCAGGGCATCGGCATTCCGCAGAGTGACCAGGCGCACGTGTTCGAACGCTTCTTCCGGGCGCACAACGCTGGCAATGCCCAGGGTACCGGCCTGGGCCTGAATATTGTGAGTAAGTACATTGACCTAATGAAAGGAAAAATCTGGTTTGAGAGCAACCCCGGCGAAGGAACCACCTTCTACGTTACCCTGCCCAATCACCTCGAAAAAGCGACCTTAGCAAACTGAGTATGAACGCAAAAAGAATACTGCTGATTGAAGACAATCCCGAAATGCGGGAAAATACGGCCGAAATCCTCGAACTAGCCGACTACGACGTTACTACGGCCGTCAACGGCAAAGAGGGGGTGCGGCTGGCCCAAACCCAGCAGCCCGACCTCATCATTTGTGACATCATGATGCCAGAGCTCGACGGCTACGGCGTGCTGCATATGCTGAGCAAAAACGAGCAGACCGAGAACATCCCGTTTATATTTCTGACCGCCAAAGCCGAAAAGAACGACTACCGCAAGGGCATGACCCTGGGGGCCGACGACTACCTCACCAAGCCCTACGACGACGTGGAGCTGCTCAGTGCGGTGGAGGTACGCCTCAAAAAAAGCGAAAGGCTCAAAGTAGAGTTCAGCCGTACCGCCGAGGGATTGGATCAGTTTATCCAGGAGGTGCGCTCGGTGGATGCCCTGGCCAAACTAGCCGAGGATAAAAAGGTGAAGACCTTTCGGAAAAAGGAAACCGTGTACACCGAGGGTAGCTACCCGACGGGCATTTTCTTTTTGCAGGAGGGGAAAATCAAAGCCTACAAAGCCAATGAATTCGGTAAGGAGTTCATCACTGACCTGTACAAAAAGGGGGATTTCTTTGGCTACGTGGATCTGTTGCAGGGCAATCCCTTTCAGGATACGGCCGTAGCGCTGGAAGAATCGGAGGTAGCCATTATTCCCAAAGAAGATTTTTTCGCCCTGCTGCAAAGCAGCCGCGAGGTATCCTCCAAGTTTATCAGGATGCTTTCCAACGAAATCAAGGAGCGCGAAGAACGTTTGCTGCAACTGGCCTACAACTCCGTGCGCAAGCGCGTGGCCGAGGCGCTGGTGATGCTCGCCAACCGCTATCAGGCCGACAAGGCCAAGCCATTCTCCATGGCCATTACCCGCGAAGACATCGCCTCGCTGGTAGGTACGGCCACCGAAACCGTCATTCGTACGCTGTCTGATTTTAAGGAAGAGAAGCTGGTGGAGATGAAGGGCAGTTTGATTACGGTATTGAACTACGATAAGCTGGTGCGGATGCGGAATTGAGGGTTGTACTTTCGAGGGGTTTTGTACATGAGGCTGGCGCGATGCGATGGCCTTTTCCAGGCAGTGTCTTTAAATATCTGCTCTCCCCCAAAGCCTGTTAGGGCACTGCTGGCACAGGAATTGTACGACAACTACCCATACTCCAACCCCCTTACCTCTCTCATGGCAAACGCCAACTCAAAAACGGCCATTTATGCCGCCATCGGAGCCAACCTGGCCATTGCGGTTTCCAAGTTTATAGCTGCTGGTTTTACGGGTAGTTCTGCTATGCTTTCGGAGGGTATCCACTCCGTGGTAGATACCGGCAATGGTCTGCTGCTCCTGCACGGGATCAAAAAAAGTCAGAAAGCCCCCGATGATAAACACCCCTTCGGCCACGGTAAAGAACTCTACTTCTGGTCGTTGATTGTGGCTATTCTGATTTTTTCTATCGGTGGAGGTATGTCATTTTATGAAGGAATAGCTCATATCAGACATCCCCAACCCCTCACCGATCCCACCTGGAACTATGTGGTACTGGGCATGGCGGCGGTCTTCGAAAGTATTGCTTTGTATCTGGCACTCAAACAGTTTAATGCCACCCGGCGACGGGGACAAAGTTTTATGAAATCTCTCCGGGAAAGCAAAGACCCTTCCAATTTTGCCGTGATTTTTGAAGATACCGCTGCCTTGCTGGGTTTGGTGGTGGCGGCTTTGGGGGTGTTTCTGGGACATCAGCTCAACAATCCCTACCTGGATGGCGCTGCCTCGCTGGTAATCGGGCTGATCCTGTCGGCCATTGCCATATTTCTGGCCTACGAGAGTAAGGGACTTTTGATTGGCGAAGGCGCCGACCCGGAGGTACTGGAAAGTCTGAACAAGCTCATTCGGGAAGATCCGGCCATTATGAACGCCCGCCCACCCCTGACCATGCACTTTGGCCCCAACGAAATATTCGTGGCCCTGGACGTGAACTTTCAGCCCGAACTAACCGCCGTAGAAGTAGAAGAAACCGTTGTGAAGCTGGAAAAGCGCATTAGGCAGGAGCATCCGGATGTCCGGCGGATTTTTATCGAAGCACGGGCCCTTTCCAGCGACCGCAAGCCGCAGACCGGACCGGCTGCTAGTCCTCAGGCGACGTAAACATCAAGCCCACGAATTTCGGCCTTATAGGCCGGTGGCAGGATCAACTCTTTGAGAATCCACTCGGTTCTGATTTTTCGGCTGAGCTTGTAAGCCGCCAGCAAGGGGGGCAGGATTGGCTGTTGGCCGAGTTCAAGGAGCTTATTGACAATAGGAGGCGTTACCAGCGCCTGCGCCCCGAGCAGGCGCCGGTATCGTACCAGCCCCAGGTGCTTGCGGTACTGTTTAAACAGGTCGGCGGTATACTCACTTTTGACCAGGTCGTTGGCCAGATGCTGCTCCCGCATCACAAGCCACTCATGGTAGCTGGTCGGCAGGCCCACCAGGTTCATGCGCAGTCCTACGCGGTTAAAGACATCAAACACCTCTTCCTTCTCGGCTTCCGTAAGCTTCCGTTCCAGTACCTCGTACGAGCGGATGGAGTAGTCAATGAGCATAAACAGCACATCGCGGTAGGCCCAGTCGGGAATCTTGCTGCCGCGCGCGGCCTCCACGCCGTTATGAATGGCCGACATGCGGTCAATGGCCCGCAGAGCATCTTCGGTGCGCGAAAACACAATCTGCCGGGCGTAGCCCACGGTCGAAAACAGCCGTCCGAGCGGATCGGCGGGCAGGCGGCCGGTAAAGTACAGCCAATCCACAGCCTTATTGAGCGCAAACTCCGCCGAGGCACCCGCAAAAATAAAGAGGATGGTATCGCTCTTGCCCCAGATCTCCCGGACAATCGAGTCTTTTCTAACAAAAAATTCCATGTAGCAGTAACGATTTTGGGCGTGGTTTTGATTCAGAGGGGGTTGAAAAATTCCTGGCCTGTGATCGGTAAAGAGCATTGGGTTCAAATTGTAACGTTTTTGTAACGCTCGCTTTTGTGTGAAAATGCAGTAGGGGGTGTACCTTACTGGCCAAACCCAGACTGATTTTACATAGATATGTCTGTCCCGGTTTTAGGCCCACTTCTTACCCTTCTGTTTTGGTTGCCAGCATTTCTGGTACAATCACAGACCCTCATATCCGAAAATCCGTCCCAGAACCCCAGGCTAGAGAATCCGTCACAGGAAGGCGTTATACTTACGAAAGGCTGGAAGTGGCGGGCAGGCGACCATCCTGCATGGGCAAAATCAGACTTTGATGATTCGGCCTGGGAAGCGATTGATCTTACGCGTAGCCTGGGTCAATTGCCCCAGGTCACGGAGGCCGAAATCGGCTGGTTTAGACTTCAACTGAATGTGGATAGTGCCATGGTCAACAAGCCCTATATCGTCGAAGTTACCGTTGTAGGTGCAGTGGAGATCTACCTCAACAACGAGTTGGTTCGGGTAATGGGAAAGGTCAGCAAGGACCCGAAAAATGAAGAGGCGCTTTATACGTACTACAACCCTTTTTTTTGCATATTTCCCCGCCCAGACAGCAACACCATTGCGGTTCGGTATAGTTTGACCAAATCGAATCTTTACCTTTCCCGGCAGGTTCCCCTGGTGATGTTCCTAACCAAGCTCGATGGCTTCGTAGATGAAGGTACCTGGGATATTCATCAAAACGACATCATGTACCTGCCCCTGGTGGGGCTACTCCTGATGATGCTCATCGTGCATGCCTGCTACTATTACTACAACCCTTCTCAGAAAGCCAACTTGTATTTTAGTATGTCGCTATCGCTGCTGATCGTCTACTTCATCGGCCTTGACCTGAACGGGAACGTACCCCTGCCAGTCACCTGGATAGCCATCATCAACGTGATTGTCACCTTCCTCTGGACCCCCTTTGGCGTCCTGATTCTGGCGGCGGTGTATAGCTACCTTAAAAGACCCCGCGATTGGGTCTTCTGGCTGCTGGTCGGGCTGGTGCCGGTAGGAGTTGTGAGTACCTGGATCATGCGCACGGAGGCAGAATGGCGGATCAACTTTGCCTATATATCGGTGATGGTAATCTTCTCAAATTATCTCTATGTCAGTTGGAAAGCCATGCGGGCTGGTAACCGAAATGCCCACTTTCTGTTCTGGGGCGGAGTTCTGTTTTTCGTTACTTCGGGCATATACGTCATCAATACGGATTTGCACAACAAGTGGATCTGGCACTGGTACATCAATTTTTCGTTGCAGACCACCCGGGCCCTGTGCATTCCCTTTGCTGTTTCACTGGCGCTGGCCCGCGATTTTGCCCAGACGAGCCGGTTGTTGCAAGCAAGGCTGAAAGAAGTACAGCAGCTCTCCCGGGAGAAGCAGCAGATTTTGTCCACGCAGAACGAACGCCTCGAAAAGCAAGTGCGGGAGCGTACTGCCGAGCTGGACCGGGCAATAGATACCCTGCGGCAGACGCAAATGGACCAGCTGCGGCAGTTGCAGGAGAACCTCCGGCAGAAAGACCAGCTCATTGCGATCCTGGAAGATTCGGAAAACAACTATATGGCCGATATGTCGACAGACGTGCGGATGAAGCTGCTGACCAACCTGCGGCACTCGGTACTGCTGACGGACGAAAGCTGGGACAATTT
>CATMVR010000075.1 GCA_950075905.1 uncultured Persicitalea sp.
TATTCTCTTTGAGGAGCCTACGGTGAACCTGTTTAGCTTTAATAATCCTTACGGGGCCTGCAAGCGCTGCGAAGGCTTTGGTAAGGTGCTGGGAATCGATCCCGATCTGGTTATTCCCGACAAGAGCCTGTCGGTATTTGAGGGGGCTGTTGCGCCCTGGCGCACCGAAAAAATGAGCGAATGGCAGAAACCCCTCCTCAAAAACGGTATCCGCTTTGATTTTCCGATTCATCGGCCGTACAAAGATTTGAGTAAAGAAGAAAAAGAGTTGCTCTGGACCGGTAACCAGTACTTCCGGGGACTGAATGACTTCTTCGACGAACTCGAAACTCAAACCCATAAAGTGCAGTACCGAGTGATGCTCTCGCGCTTCCGGGGCCGCACCACCTGCCCCGATTGCCGGGGTTCGCGCCTGCGCAAGGATGCCGCCTACGTAAAAGTAGGAGGCGCTTCCATTACAGATCTGGTATTAAAACCTATCACTGATGTTCTGGATTTCTTTGTACATCTTCAACTCGACGAACACGATCAGCAGATAGCCAAACGCATTCTGATCGAGATCAACAACCGGCTTGAATACATGGACCGCGTGGGTTTGGGGTACCTGACACTCAACCGCCTCACCAACTCGCTGTCGGGCGGGGAGTTTCAGCGCATCAAGCTGGCTACTTCGCTGGGAAGCGCGCTGGTAGGCTCTATGTATATTCTCGACGAACCCAGCATCGGCCTGCACCCGCGCGACACGCGTCGCCTGGTGGGCGTGCTCGAATCACTGCGTGATATGGGCAATACTGTCATTGTAGTAGAGCACGAGGAAGAGGTCATGCACGCGGCCGATCAGATCATTGACATTGGCCCCAACGCGGGTACCGGTGGTGGGCATCTGGTATTTCAGGGCGATTGGGACTCCATCCGGGAGCAGGAAAACTATACCGTAGTGCTGGCCGACGAACTTCCGGCGCGGCATTCGTACACCCTGGATTTTCTGCTTGGTAAAGATTCCATCGCAGTACCAACTTATCGCCGCAAATTCACGCATTTTCTGGAACTGAAAGGTGCCCGGGAAAACAACCTGAAAGATGTGTCGGCCCGCTTCCCGCTGGGGGTACTGACCGTGGTGACGGGCGTGAGTGGTTCGGGCAAGTCTACCCTGATCCGAAAACTGCTGTATCCGGCCCTGATGCGCACCAAAGGCGAGTACAGCGAAGACGTGGGTAAGTTTGACGAACTCAGTGGCAGCCTGGACCGCGTGGATGCGGTAGAGATGATTGACCAGAATCCCATCGGGAAATCTTCGCGCTCCAACCCGGTTACGTACATCAAAGCGTACGACTACATCCGGCAGATGATGGCCGACTTGCCCATTGCCAAAGCCCGGGGTTACAAGCCATCCCACTTTTCATTCAATGTAGACGGCGGCCGCTGCGAGGTTTGTCAGGGAGAAGGGCAGGTGAAGATCGAAATGCAGTTTATGGCCGATATTTACCTGACCTGCGAAGGTTGCGGTGGCAAACGTTTTAAGCAGGAAGTACTGGAAGCAAAGTACCACGACAAAGACGTGGCCGATATTCTGGACATGACCGTAGACGATGCTATCGCTTTCTTTAAAGGAAACGAGGATAAATTGGTAGAAAAACTGATGCCTTTGCAGGACGTAGGCCTGGGGTACGTAACGCTGGGACAGTCGTCCAACACGCTGTCGGGGGGTGAAGCACAGCGGGTAAAGTTGGCGTCGTTTTTGGGCAAAGGGAATTCCGGCAAGGGCAAAACCCTTTTTATCTTCGACGAACCTACCACGGGCCTGCATTTTCATGACATCAAAAAACTACTGGCGGCCATCAATGCGCTGGTAGATCAGGGCGACAGCGTGATCATTATTGAACACAACATGGAGGTGATCAAGAGTGCCGACTGGATCATTGACCTCGGCCCCGAAGGCGGCGAGGGAGGCGGTTATATCACTTTTGCCGGTACACCGGAGGAGATGGCGAAGCTGGGAGATAACTACACGGCAGACTTTTTAAAAGGAAAACTCAATGCCTGAGGGTATCCTGAAAGAGTAAAGGGAAGGGGTTGTGTTCTTATTGTCTGGAAAGAACCAACCTTTTTCCATCCATGAAACTTTACCGTACCGAACACGGAATTCTTCTAGAAAAAGAAGATCAATACTACCGCCTTCACGAAACCAACTGGGATGTGGTCGTGAACCGCGACGACCTGTACAATTGGCTCGTGACCCAAACCGAAAGCCTTCTGTTACTTCCTTTCAATGACTCGTCGCCCATGCCGGAGGTACTTACCCCCGTGGGTACGCAGGAAGTATGGGCCTCGGGCGTGACTTACTACCGTAGTCGCGAGGCCCGCATGGAAGAATCCGAGAAAGCGGGAGGCGGCAGCTTCTACGACCGGGTATACTCCGCCGAGCGTCCCGAGCTTTTCTTTAAGTCCAACGCCTGGCGCGTGGTGGGCGACTCGGGTCATGTGCGTATCCGGAAAGACTCGGGCTGGGACGTACCCGAACCCGAGCTGACGCTTTTTGCCACCTCTTCCGGCAAGCTGGTAGGCTACACCATCGGCAACGACATGAGCTCGCGCAGTATTGAGGGCGAGAACCCTCTGTATCTGCCGCAGGCCAAGTCGTACCGGGGTAGCGCCGCGCTGGGGCCCTGCCTGTATGTATCCGAGGAGCCGCTTTCCGATGAAACCGAAATTAATATTGCTATCACCAGAGGAGGCGAGGAGGTATTTGGCAATACCGTGACGCTGTCGCAGATGAAGCGCAAGCCCGAAGAATTGCTGGGCTTTTTGTTTCGCGAACTGGACTTCCCGCAGGGGGTCTACCTCATGACCGGTACGGGCATTATCCCGCCCTCGGAGTTTACGCTGAAATCAGGCGATAAAATTATCATTACCATCGAGCCCATCGGCACGCTGGTGAATACGGTGGAGTAAGTATAGAAGCAGGCAGGTCTCACCTACTGAGACTTGCCTGTTTAAATAAAAATATATAAAGGTTGGAAAGAGTGTTTTTGTTAAAGCATAGACTCTATGATAGCTCGGGATAAATTAAAAGAAAGTCGAATACATCCATTCCTATTTGGCCACTGGCCTTGCAATCCGCTCCGTGAGATCGAGGTTCAGCGATCGGATTCCGGCCAACACCAGCTGGGCCATTTTGCGGGCGCCCAGTTCGCTGAAATGGGTATTGTCTACCTTGCCATCCGGGTAGTTGGGGTGCTCGCCCGGCGCCAGTTGTAAAAACAACAACTTTGATTTCTCAACCCCGAATTCTTTGAGTAGCGCCTGACTCTCACTGTCCAGGTCAATCAGGGGTACCTCGTACTTGGCCGCTACGTTTCGTACCAGCTGCGAGTAGGCGGCGTGGGTGTCTTCCAGTGTTCCCTGATCGTTGAAGCTACGCCGGGCTACGGGCGTAATCAGTACCGGCTGGGCCTTTTTGGCCCGGGCCTCTGTGATAAAACGCGCAAGGTTGGTCTGAAACTCCTCCTCGGTGGTGTAGCTCTTTTTTGTTTTTACCTCGTCGTTGTGTCCAAACTGAATCAACACGTAGTCGCCTTCCCAGAGTTTATCGACCACGGGCTGCCAGCGGTTTTCGGCAATGAAGCTACCCGTACTGCGGCCATTCATAGCCCGGTTGTCAACAGTAACGCTTTCATCGAAAAAGTGCGCAAAGGGCATACCCCAGCCGGTTTCGGGGTAGTACTTTTTATCCTTGATAGACATGGTCGAATCCCCAATCAGGTACACGGTGATTTTGTCGGGACGTTGATTGAAAGCAGACAGAGCAGCAAGGCTGGCCAGCAGGGAGGTTTTTAAAAAAATGTTGCGTTTCACAGGCAGAATTTGGGGGTGGTCAACTCACTTAAAAAGGACGGAAAAGTAGTGCACAGACCATTACAGAAAATCCCGGGCCGCTGCGGAGAACGGCCCGGGACTTGGTCTGTGTTGAATCGATGGATGGTCGGGTACTTTTAAAAGCGCCAGCGCACAAAGGCCTCCATGGCTTCGTACTCAGCCAGGCCAAGCTGATCGTAAAGTTGGGCGGTACCCTGATTGCGCTCCTCGGCGCGCTGCCAAAACTCGCGGGAGTCGTCGCCCTGGAATACCACGCCATCTTTCTGCGACTGGTGCTTGAAAATACCCATCCGCTTTCTGATCACCTGATCGGGGCTCATGGGCACAGCCATTTCTATTTCGTGGATATCCCACTCGGCCCAGGCACCCCGGTAGAGCCATACCCAGCAGTCTTTCATGAAATTCTTGTGCTTGATGCGGTGAATAGCCGCCTCGATGGCATCCCAGCACACCTTATGGGTACCGTGTGGGTCGGCAAAATCGCCCGCAGCATAAATCTGATGCGGCTTCACTTTCTCGATTATATCCTGAATAAGTTGAATGTCCTCATCGCCAATAGGTTTCTTCTGCACCGTACCCGACTCGTAGAAAGGCATGTCGAGAAAATGCACCTGATCGTTGGGTACTCCCACAAAGCGGCAGGTAGCCTTGGCTTCGCCCCGGCGGATGAGCCCCTTCACGTGGCGTACTTCGGGCGTATCTACCTCGGTGTCGTTCTTGGTTTTCAGGAACTCCTTGGCGTCGTGGAAAATCTTGTTGGTTACCTTGGTGTTCTGAATGTCGAATCGGTCGTTGAAATCTACCACAAAATCAATAAAGCGTAGCGCCTCATCGTCGGCAACGGCGATATTGCCCGAGGTCTGATAGGCTACATGTACCTCATGGCCCTGATCAACCAGGCGCTGAAAGGTACCCCCCATGGAAATGATATCGTCGTCGGGGTGGGGGCTGAAAATGATCACCTTCTTCTTTGCGGGCTCTTTCCGTTCCGGGCGGTTGGTATCGTCGGCGTTGGGTTTGCCGCCAGGCCAGCCGGTGATGGTATGCTGCAATTGATTGAAAATGTCGATATTGATCTCGTAACCCGCTCCTGATTGCGCCAGCAGATCGCTCATTCCATTGTCGTTGTAGTCCTTATCGGTCAGTTTCAGGATGGGTTTATCGAGATGCTGCGAGAGGTAGGTCACCGCCTTTTTAATCATCTTATTGTCCCATACCACCGAGTCTACTGCCCAGGGCGACTTCATGCGGGTAAGTTCTGAGGCGGCCCGCTCGTCGATCACAAACGTGACGTTAGGGTGCGCCTGCAGGTACGAGGCCGGGTTGTGTTCGGTCACGGGCCCTTCTACTGCTCCGCGTAGTACCGTGGCTTTGCGCTCGCCCCAGGCCAGCAGCACAATGCGGCGGGCGTTCAGGATGGGGGCAATACCCATGGTGATGGCCTTGCGGGGTACCTGCGCCAGGCTGCCAAATTCCATAGCCGCCGCGGCGCGGGTAGAGTGGTCCAGGGTGATGAGGCGGGTGCGGGCGTTGATCAGCGAGCCGGGCTCGTTGAAGCCCACGTGGCCGTTGCCACCAATACCGAGCAGCTGAAAATCCAGCCCTCCCATGGCACTGATTTTTTGCTCGTAGGCGCGGCTGTGCTCCTGGATCTGACTAAGTGGGATGGTACCATCCGGCAAAAAATAATTCTCTTTGGGAATATCCACCAGGTCAAACAGCTGCTCTTTCATGAACCGGTGGTAGCTGTGGATGGAGTCAGGCTCCATGGGGTAGTACTCATCCAGGTTGAACGAAACTACATTCCGGAAGCTCAGGCCCTCCTCGCGGTGCATACGTACCAGCTCGGCGTACACAGTTTTGGGCGAAGAACCCGTTGCCAGGCCAAGTACGCAGGGTTTGTCTTCCCGCTGCTTTTCCCGAATCAGATCGGCAATTTCCCTGGCTACTGCCGCTGAGGCAGCCTTAGAGTCCTCATAGATATGCGTAGGGATTTTTTCGTAGGTGATTGGCTTTCCAATGCTTCCGGTTCCTGGCGCCAGTATGGCGCTGTCGGCGGCCTGCATAAGAATCGATTCCGGACTTAACGTTTGGGGATCCATTTTGTGAAGGTTATTAGGAATAAAATTATTCGACGAAAAATTAGTAAAAATAGGCGTAATTAGAAACTATTTGTACCTGAATCGAGTACAAAATTACAAGGTATTCCGCATTTTATTAAAATATTTTAAAAAATAATGCATCCTTAATGTACGAAAAAAGTGTATAAAGTTCCAAAGACGCCTCTAAGGATAAGCTAATCAGGGAAATGGGTAGATAAAGATTTACAGCCTCGTTTCATTCCTACTTTTTTAGGGCGTATTTTTGTGGCTTGATACTAAAAAAGATAGTTAAAATCTCATAAATACACAAAACTTATGTCAACTCTCACAGCCATCGCCCGCGATACGCAGGTATTTGATCTGATCCGGCAGGAATTACACCGTCAGGAATCCGGCATAGAACTGATTGCTTCCGAGAATTTTACTTCCAAGCAGGTTATGGAAGCCGCAGGCAGCGTACTCACCAACAAGTACGCCGAAGGTCTGCCAGGAAAACGCTACTACGGTGGCTGCGAAGTAGTAGACGAGATTGAACAAATTGCCATAGACCGCGTGAAGGAGCTTTTTGGCGCTACCTGGGCCAACGTGCAGCCGCACTCCGGCGCGCAGGCCAACACGGCTGTTTTTCTGGCGTGCCTCAATCCCGGTGACAAGATCATGGGCTTCAATCTGGCCCACGGCGGTCACCTGACGCACGGCTCACCCGTCAATATTTCCGGTAAGTACTTCCAGCCTATTTTCTACGGCGTAGAACCCGACACCGGGCTCATCGACTGGGATAAGGTAGAGGAAACCGCCCTGCGTGAGCGGCCCAAGCTGTTGATCTGCGGCGCTTCGGCGTACAGCCGCGACTGGGACTACGTGCGCCTGCGGGCCATTGCCGATCAGATTGGCGCCCTGCTGATGGCGGATATTTCGCACCCCTCCGGCCTGATCGCCAAGGGACTGCTCAACGACCCCATGGAGCATTGCCACATCGTGACCACCACCACCCACAAAACCCTGCGCGGCCCACGCGGTGGACTGATCATGATGCGCCACGACTTCGAGAACCCCTATGGCATCACTACCCAGAAAGGTACCGTACGTACCATGTCGTCCCTGCTGGACTCGGGCGTGTTTCCCGGTACGCAGGGCGGGCCCCTGGAGCATATCATTGCGGCCAAGGCCATTGCCTTTGGCGAGGCGCTCAGCGAAGACTACTACAACTACGCCGTGCAGGTAAAGAAAAATGCGCAGGCTATGGCGAAGGCATTTGTGGATAAAGGCTACTCGATTATTTCGGGTGGTACCGACAACCACCTGATGCTGATCGACCTGCGCAGCAAAGACCTGAGTGGTAAACTGGCCGAGAATACGCTGATCAAGGCGGATATTACCATCAACAAAAACATGGTGCCCTTCGACGACAAATCGCCCATGGTTACCTCGGGTATGCGCGTTGGTACCGCTGCCATGACTACCCGTGGGCTATTGGAAAACGACATGGAACGGATCGTGGAACTGATGGATGCCGTTCTTATGAATCATGACAACGACGCCAAGATAGCGGCCGTTAAACAGGAGGTAAATAGCTGGATGGCGCAGCACCCGCTGTACAGCTAGCTATTATTTTAATGGGTTTCGATACAAAAAGGGCGGTTGTTCGTAGGTAGATCAACCGCTTATTTAGCATTTGTATGTAATTTCACCCATTCTAAAGATTTTCCAGAAACAGAATATGAATGACAATATGGCCTTAGACCAGGAATTTGAAGAAGAAGAATTAGACGAAGAAGGAAAAGAAATGACTTTTCTGGAGCATCTCGAAGAACTCCGCTGGAATATCATCAGAGCTGTTGGCTCCATTTTAGTCTTCGCAATACTAGGCTACATCTATATAGAGGAAGTATATCATTACGTCATTATTGCCCCGGCCCGTACCGATTTCTGGACCTACCGTATGATGTGCAAGCTGGGAACCGCAGTCGGTGCGGAGGGACTCTGCATCGAGAAAATTGACTTCGAACTTCAAAGTTTAGGGGTTGGTGAACAATTTAGCATGGCCCTAACCTCGTCGGTTATCATTGGTTTGGTGTTTGCGTTTCCGTATGCTTTCTGGGAGATATGGCGTTTCATCAAGCCGGGCCTAAAACCATACGAAAGGAAATCGGCCAGAGGAGCCGTTTTTTACGTGACGTTCCTCTTTTTTTCCGGGGTACTTTTTGGATACTATATAGTGACGCCGCTTGCCCTTAACTTCCTGGCCAACTTTAAACTTGACCCTTCGATTATCAATGAATTCAGCATCAGCTCTTACATTGGTACCGTGGCCACGCTTACCTTAGCCTGCGGATTGGCGTTTCAGTTGCCGGTAGTTGTATTCGTATTGTCCCGAATTGGTATTCTTACCCCTTCCTTCATGAGGGAGTATCGCCGTCATTCGCTGATTGTGATCCTGATTGTGGCCGCTATCATTACGCCTTCACCTGATATTTACAGTCAGATTCTGGTGGCACTTCCTCTGTTTCTACTCTATGAGTTAAGTATCCTCGTGTCAGGCCGGGTAGAGCGCGCCAAACTGCGCGAAGAGCAAAGAGTAGCGAAATTATAGTAAAGTGGTAGGGGCTATTGCCAGCCAATCATTCGCTCAATTAAAATTCCCCAGGACCTCGGCCAATCAGTCGAGGTCCTTTTTTTGGTGCAGGTTGGTTGTTTTGTAGTCCTCAGGTCAAGAATAGCTTTGTAGTGGGTTGTTACCTGAGGGCTATGGTGGAAACACAGACTACTGAGCAAGGAGACTCATGCCGGGGTGTAGCTGAGAACAACGGGTCGATATGGACTTTTTTGTGTAAATTTGCTTAGAATCCAAGCATCAGGAATATGGAAACCATTCAGGACAATTTGGCTTGCTCAAAAGATATTCCATCATCGAGAAAGAAGATGATAGTATGTTGTGGGAAACGGCAATTGATGTGGTAAAGGCATACCAGGCGGATCTTGAAGCCCTTATCGAATGAAAGAATTGATCGACTCCTTCTCCGTAACAGTCACCATACCCACATAGCTACTCATCCACACCATAAACATGTACAGGATGAGAAAAACATACTTGAATCGGATGAAATGACTCTGGAAAAGGTCCCAACTGAATATGAGTTACTACAAAGGTATTGCAGCTTCGACTGTCCGATTCTCCGAAGCTCTTCTTAGCCTGACGGCTATGGTATTCTCACAAACAACGGCACAATCACGCCCCGTGGGGGCAGACCCCTCACTCACTCAATCCCTCATCCAAAACTAAAAAGCACCTCAGCCAACCGGTCAAGATCCTGCTTCTGATGCAGGGCCGTCACCACCAGCCGGGTCACGGCCGGGTCGTTGGGCTGCGGGTACGAAAAGCAGGACGTCAGGATTTGATTTTGTAGAAGGTAAGGGTACAACTCCGAACGGCGGCTGCAAAAGGCCGGATAGCCGGGTACCTGGGCGAAGTCCAGGCCGGGGTTAAGTTTTGGCAGGAAGTAGGCCAGATTTTCCGCCAATTGGTGGTGGGCTTTCGGGTAGATGCCGTGGGTGAGGTTTTCCCGCAGGGCATAAAAATAAGCCGGAGCCGAGGGCGAACTCCCCGCAAACCAGGGCGACAGGCGAATGTGCCCCAGCGTTTTGGCATCGCCCACAATCACCCCGCCGGGTACGCCCAGCGCCTTATTGAGTGAGGCCGTCACCAGCAGGTGGAGGTGAGAGGGTAGTTGGGAAAAGACGCCCCGCCCGTCGGTCCCGAGTACCCCCAGTCCGTGGGAGTCGTCCACGACGAGCCAGATGGGGCGGTCTAGGGGCAATTTTTCAAACAATGTCAGATCGAAGCTTTCCACCCAGGGTGAGCCGATGGAGTCGGTGCAGAGCACGTGCGCCTGGCCGGGGGCGCTAGCTTCAATCGCGGTGATCGTATTTTGGACCCAGTTTGTCCAGCTTCCGGCCGTAGGTTGGTATTCAGGCCCCCAAAGAGCCGGATGTACCCCCGGTGCGTAGTGAAAGCGGGCATTTTGTTTTTCGAGGTACTTCATTACCAACTGCCCGGCCCACATACCCGACGATACCGTAAGGGCGGCCGGAGCTTGCACAAAGGCGGCCAGAGCTTCCTCTGCCTCGTGGTACACCGCCAGCCGCAGCGTGTTGTTGCGTGAGCTACCGAAGTGCGTACCGTAGCGCTGGAAACCTTCGGCCAGGTACCGCTGAAAAGCTTCGTTATGCCCCATGCCCAGGTAGTCCGTGCCGCTGAACCATAGGTACTCCGTTCCATCCTGTAAAGTGACGGTGCGGCCGGGAAGAGTATGCGTCAGGAAAGACTGGGTCATAGGGTTACGCTTTCAGTCGGGCACCGGTACCGTTTTCTTCTGCATAGAGTACCTTGCCAAAGTCAAACGTAACGCCGGTAGCCGGATCGTTGGCGATGAGCAGGGTACCGTCCATATCCACGTAGTCGAGCAGGGGCAGCAGGTGCGCAATGGCCGATATACCCACGCTGCTTTCGTTCATGCAGCCTACCATGGTTTTCATGCCCAGGGCTTTGGCGCGGGCAATCATCCGCCGGGCGGGGGTCAGGCCGCCGCACTTGGTAAGCTTGATGTTTACTCCGTGAAAGAGCCCCGCGCAGGCGTCCACGTCGGCTTCCACAATGCAACTTTCGTCGGCTATCACCGGCAGAGCGCTTTCGGCGTAGACCCGCCGCATGCCTTCGCGGTCGTGGGCGGGCAGGGGCTGCTCAATAAACTCTACGCCCAGCGCTTTCAACTCGTGAGAGTAGGCAATGGCCTGATCGGCCGTCCAGGCGCAGTTGGCATCGACCCGAAACAGCGCGCCGGTATGCCGGCGCAGTTCGCGCACGATGTCCAGATCGTGGTCGGTACCCAGCTTGATTTTGTACAGCTGCCAGGGCATTTCCTGCATCTTGGCCACCATTTTCTCAACTGGCGCAATGCCAATCGTGTAATCGGTAATGGGGTTTTTATCGGGCGAAAGCCCCCAGGTTTCGTATAGCTTTTTACCCTGTATTTTGGCAAACAAATCATGGGCGGCTTCGTCGAGCGCGCAGAGGGCAAAGGGGTTTTCTTGCAGAGAAGGATACACCCGTTCCCAGAGGTCTTCGGGCGTGCCCCAGGCGTAACCTTCCACCAGCGTGCGCACGCTCTCGAGAGCCGTAGTCATACTTTCTATGGTGATGCCGTAGTACTTGTTGGAGGTAGCTTCCCCGTAGCCGCTCAAATTCCCTTCTCGTAGCTCCACAATGAGCGTAGGCTGCACATCGCGCGAGTCATGCGCAATGGTAAAGGTATGTTTGAGACGAAGGTCGAAAGAGTGGAAATGAAGTGTCATTGGTATTTGGGCTATCGGCGATCAGCAGTCGGCATTCGGCCTTATATTCGTGAGCAAAAGTAACATTTTATATTTTTCTCAAAGCCGACTGCCGACTGCCGACGGCCGACAGCCCCCTAATTCCGCATATCCAGCCCCCAGGAAAGCTTGTTGCGCAGGGTATCAAAAAAATTATCATCCAGCATTTTTACCAGTCGGGCCGCGAAGGGGGCCTTCCGGACGGTGAGCTTCACCGACGCATCCACTACGTGGGAGCGGGCATCCAGCGACACCAGAAAGCTATTGCTGCGGCTTTTTACCTCAAAACTCATAACGGAAGTATCTTCCACCACCAGCGGGCGCACGTTGAGGTTGTGCGGGCTTACAGGCGTTAGGATGAAGCTCTGCGAATGCGGCACCAACACCGGTCCACCGCAGCTGAGCGAATAACCCGTAGAACCCGTGGGGGTAGAAACAATCAGGCCATCGGCCCAGTAAGAGTTCAGAAAATCGCCGTTGAGGTAGGAGTGCACCGTGATCATGGACGAGGTGTCGGTTTTGGTGATCGTGAAATCATTGAGGCCGAAATTCTGTCCGTCAAAAATATCTGTGTCCGATTCCAGCACCAGCATGGAGCGCTCGTCGATGCGGTACTTGCTGTCTTCCAGAGCCGTAATCATGTCGGCAATGCGTTCGGG
>CATMVR010000076.1 GCA_950075905.1 uncultured Persicitalea sp.
TCTGCACCAGGCTATTAAAGTACTCATCGGCGAAGGCCTGGTACAGTCGGTCCACGACCTGTCAGATGGCGGGTTGTTTGTGGCCCTGGCCGAGTCGGCCATGCCGCGCGGGCTGGGCTTCAGCATCGCTACTGTCAATAACTTCCGCAAGGATGCCTACCTGTTTGGCGAGGCGCAGAGCCGCGTGCTGGTATCCGTAACCCCCGGTAAGCAGGGTGAGTTTCAGAAACGCCTGGGGGCGGAGCTGAAAATTCAGCACGCGCTGCTGGGTAATGTCACCAAGCAGGATTTTGTGGTAGACGGACAAAGCGTACTGAGCACCACCGAAGCCAAAGACAAGTACGACAATACCATTGGCCGGTTGATGGCCTAAACTCCATCGCAGCTTTCAAAAGTCTTCCTTTCCACTTAGCCCTACCCTTGTGGTCCTGGGGTAAGGAGAGTAAGGAAGACTTTTTTTTACCCTAAAACAACTTCCCTAGTACCTCGATTCTTTAACCTCCACCACGGTGTTGGCCAGATCTTCGTTTACGCCCACTGAGCAGGCCAGGGTACCCATACCGTCGATGGTTACGAGACAGGTACCACAACTCCCCATCCCGGAGCATAGCCCGAAGCCTGATACCGGCAAATAGTCTGCAATCAGGCTCAACAGTGAGGAGTACTGGCTACCGCTTGTTTGTATACGGTACTCTTCTCCCTTATAAATCAGGACAAATAGTATAGTATGTGGGAATATATCTGCCAATGTTTCTATGCTAAAATTTTGACAATCCGAAGGAGCCTATTCCACGATACTTCCCGGCACGGGCGGTCGGCTCAGCAACTCCTGGAATAAAGTCCAGCGCTTTGCTGGCTGGTCGCTGGTACCGCCGAGTGCATTCATTCGGCGGGCCACGAGATCTTTGCCCAGAGTGTAGTTGATCACGTAGCTGCGGTAGGTATCGTAAAAACGGGTGCGCTGCAGCGCTTTATTGTGAGAAATCAACTGGTATTTTTCCAGCCAGGCGGCGGCCTCATCCCGGCTAAACTCCCCGTTCAGGTACTTTCGCGCAGCCTCGTTATCGGCATAGGTGAGCTTGGCCCGTAGATCCTGGATCATGTAGTAGTCGGCAGCCTGCGCAGGATCAAGACCCGCCAGCGGAAACAGCACCCGCTGCTCGTAGCGAACGCGCTCCTCTCCCGGAAACGCCACTTCAATGCCATAGTTGGCGCTTCCTTCGCTGATAAGTGAGAGCGGAGAAAACAAGGGGTACACCGAGAATTCCACCCAGCCTTTTTTGCGATACAGGTTCTGATCCAGCAGCGTCATGAATACATGGTGCCCGGGATAGCCTTCGTGCCCCGCCAGATCAATCACCCGATCGATATTGATGGGGAAATCGGTATTGAGCTGAATTTTACTCTGCCCGTTTCCCTGGTAGTAGTTATAGCCAGACCATGGCTTGTTTGTTACGTATTCGAGCGAAAAATTTTCGTCAGCGGGGAGCTGAAAATACTGATTGGTCCGCTTGCGGGCTTCGGCAATGGCGGCACTAAATACCGTATCCAGCTTTTGCTCACTGATCACAAACTGTTTGGAATAAGCAGCGTAGCGCTCCGAAAGAGTACCCTTTCCCGGCACCAGGGTGTCCAATGCAGCAAGTAAACTATCAAAATGGGCGGCAGAAAAGGCCGGCGGACGAACGTCGTAAAGCAGCTGTGCCTCCTCATCGAACGAATAGGTTTTCCCGCTCATCTCCAACTTTGCCTTTACGGCCGTGAGTTGCTTTTGCAACCAGGTAAGCCGATACTGCTCGTCTTCGGATAGCTCTGCCTGGCTTAGCTCTTCGATTTCGCCAAGGAGCCGGGCAGCCACATGCAGCATTTCTCTGGCGGGTAAGGAATCTGCTTTGGGACTAACCGGTTTTAGAGAATCGGGGCCGAAATACGCATCCACAAAGCCACTGCTGTACCGGTCAATGTCAAGCACCAGACGCACATACTCCCAGGCTATCGGATCAACGGGAGAATCTGCTGGCGGTGTAGTACACCCAGAGAAAAAGGATCCCAAAAGCAAAAAACAAGCAAATGGCTTCATACTGTAACTAATGGAATGGGTTTGGGCAAATGTAGCACGTAGGAAAGAGAAGTCAGCGTCTTCTGTAACTCGCAGAAGCGCAATGTACAAGAAAATTCATTGAAATAAAACGGATTACTCCCTTCCCCGCGTAGGGCCTTTTTTCTTGTCCCACCAGACGTACAAGCCAAACCCCACCAGACAAACAATGCTGGCAATGATAAGTCCGTTTTGCAGACGTTTGGTATTTCCTTCCAGATAGGCCAGCAGCCCGATAAGCGGCGTAATACCAACAGCTGTACCCAAAACGAAACGCCAAAAACCCATGGATACAAGTCCGGCGACAAAGCTGATGGTATCGTTGGAAAGAAAAGGAGCCAGCCTGAAAACAATAACTGTCCCAAGGCCGTAGTTTTCCAGATAGGATTTTATTTTGTGCTCGGTCTTTTCGCCAACTAGAGCCAGGAGGGTATCTTCACTAAGTGATTTTCCGATCCAGTAAGCTACCGAAGAGGCCATCAGAACCCCGATCATGGATAGTACACTCCCCCACCAGGAACCATAGGCCAGTACACATACCAGTATAAGTAGCCAGGAGGGTATGACAAATGCAATCATTTGCACAAAAAACAACGCCAGAAGCAGAAGTGGGCCCCAGAAATCGAACTGTGAAACCCATTGGGCAATCCGGGTTTCGTTGCTGCTGGTGAGTACCTGCCAGGCTTCCTTCCAAAAATCTTCAAAGGCCGGTACCAGAAAATAAGCTGATACTCCACTTCCCAGAATAATGCCCGAAAGTATCAGTGGTAAGTACTGGACCCAGCTAAAATTGGCGGTAGTAGTCATGGAAACTATTTTGATCGTTCTTGCGAAGAAAAAAGCAATGTAGCACTATCTGCACTAAATCTTTGCCTTGAATACCTGAAAAAAGTATATCGTGGAGGTTACTGGAAAGCCTGATAATGTAAAAGGGTTGACCGATCGGTCAACCCTTTTACATTATCAGGCAGTTTAAGGCTACTTCACAATTACTATTTTCTTCGACTCCAGCACTGCTGTGCCCAAACCGTTTTCTTTCTGAAGAACCAGGAGATATACTCCTTCCTTCAATTCGTCAAGCCGAAGGGTTTCCTTATGCTCACCTTCACCAACAAATTGCCGGCTGTATATCTGACGGCCCAGCATATCCGTGGCCATCAGCACTGCTTTGCGGCCCTGCTCAACGTAGAAACTAGCCTGAAATTCACCCGAGGATGGGTTGGGATAAATGGTCAAGGCAGCCGGAAGCGTTATTTCTTCTTCTGATACACCTACTCTGGCGGTGGTGGTGGTAACTGCCCCAGCGCACAACTCACGGAAGCAGACGAAGCCATCCCCGCTGCTAAGGTCAATGGTGTTCGACCCGACGGCAAGTGCGTACGTACCAATGCTGATAGTCTGATAAGAAGAAGCAGAGGTCTTGGGTAAATCAAAAGTCTGCCAGCTACCACCATTGATCCGGATACGGCCTTTGGAAGGCTTCTCATGCGCCCGGTAGGTAAGTTGCAAACTCTTATTGCCCGCAGAAACCATGGCGATAGAATAAGTGCGTAACTCCCCACTGTTTCCTGAGCAAAGGTCACCCAGCGCCACACATACCGTTTTCTCGACGGGGGCGGCCGTCACGCTCACCGTCACGCTACCCGCAGCGCTGGTGCAGCCCTCCACCGCGCAGGTCGCCGTGTAGGTCGTCGTGGCCGTGGGGCTCACCGACTTGCTGGACCCAGTGCCCAGGCCGTTGCTCCACGTAACCGTGCCCGCACAGCCCGTTGCCGTCAATGTCGCGCTCTGCCCGCTGGTGATGCTCGATGCGCTCGCCGAAAGGCTTGGCGCCGCCGGTGGAACGCAGGGTGAGGTCGCCACCTCCCCGCAAAGCTCGCGGAAGCAGACAAAGCCCCCCGCGCTGCTGATCTCGATGGTATTGGCTCCGCTCTTCAATGTATAGGTACCGATCGCCAGGCTTTGGAAGGTTGATGCAATAGGCAGACTGAAGGTTTTCCAGTCACCGCCGTTGATGCGGATGCGGCCCGAGCTGTTGCCCTCGTGAGCCCGGTAGCTCAGGCGCAGTGCTATGTTCCCGTCCGCCGGGGCCGTCAGCGTGTAGCTGCGGACCTCCGCGCTGTTGCCTGAGCACTTGTCGCCTAAATCCAGACAAGCGGTGGACCCGCCGCCGCTTCCGCCGCTTACATTTACCGTTACATTACTCTCCGGACTAACACAACCATCGATTGTGCAAGTAACCCTGTATGTTGTGGTAGATGTTGGACTTACCGTTTTACTTTCACCCGACCCCAGGCCGTTGCTCCACGTCACCGTGCCCGCGCAGCCCGTCGCAGATAGTGTACTGCTTTGTCCGCTAGAAATACTGCCTGCACTAGCTGTGAGGGTAGGAGCAGCGGGAGGTGTGCACGATTGACAGCCTACCCTACCCGTCACGTTTTGAACTACGTTGGCAGTGGGGCGGTTGGAGAGAAACAGCGCAGTACTGAAATCAGCTACCTGTCCGTTTGTTGTAATTACAAGGTTCGGATTAAAGTTTATAGACATCCCCCCTTCGGAGCATGGATTACTGCTTTGAAAATTGAATAGCTCAATGGGTTCGGCTGCATTCAAGGTACTTGACGAAGAAGTACTTACATTCCCAAAAGACAGATACTGGTCCCCTCCGACATTGACTTTACTATTGACAAACTGCCAGGTTCCACCATTTGTCGAATTAATATTGATAGGGTTCAGGTTCCATCCCATGGGAGCCTTGAGTGTAATCAGCGAATTCCCCATCACTGATACATTAGCCGAAGAGGACGGCGTAAAAGTTACTTTGAATATTCCATTCCCATTGCTGGTTAAATTCAGAGCACCAAATGTTTGGGCGAAAACAAGGGGAGTCACAAATGCCCAGGCAATGCACAGGCATACAATTTTTTTGAGGAGGTTCATCGCGGGTTATTTATTGATAGAATCCGACAAATTAGGATCTTAGGAAAACAGGAAAATTGCCAGAGAACGCCCCACATGGGTTATCTCTCTATTGGATCCATTCACTTGAACCGAGTACACTATTTTATCTGTTGGTTCACAGAACACGTTTTTGATGATTACAGAATAACCGTTTCCCCCTCGGGTGACGATCACGATAGGCTTTTGAAACTCCCACAGATCAACTATGTTGTGCTGCCCCTCGTTGGCAACACCAGCGCGGGTAATTTCCGCGTTCCCCAATGAGCCATTTACAGGCTCGTTTCCATCGCGATATCCGCTTTGGGTAGCCCCATCGTTGACCCGGTACGAAAAACTGGCATATCGGATACTTTGACTGACCCGATCTGACGAGGTGGATATTTGACTGTACAGGTAGGCTCCTACCCAAGCAGCCTGCTCCCCGGTTTGCGGAGCGCTAGGAAACATAGTACGTCGCCCATTGACCAGCAGAGGGCTTACGACTGGCTTTGGATGCTTAGAATTGTGAATGTCCCAGGGTTTAGGAAAAGGCTCATCCTCCTCATGAAACTCAATATTTCCACTCTTTACCTCAGGCACCCAGGTATTTATATCCTTGACCAGGTTTTCTGTGTCATTCCAGAGGGAGTAGGAGGTACCAAGTAACAAAGCGAAGAAACTTTGATTTTTGAGCATCTCAAAAGGCAGACCTATCGACTGTCCCCGCAGCAAGTCACCGCCAGGTAGTCGAAGGCGATACTTGATACCTGTACGGGTTGTTTCTGAGTTGACACCCTCAGACTCTGCCCAGGACATACACATGACATTCCGGTCATTAGCCGACATGTAGCTTTTTTCGTATTCAAAGATCAACCGGAACAGCATAATTCCGTTTGGCGATCGCTGATATGAATCCAAATATCCTGATGTAGCCCGATTTCGGTACGAATAAGCATCACTTCGAAAGTATTCCGAAATAGGCTTGTTGTCGATTCCATATAGCTTCATAGCTTCTGCACGAGAGCTTAGCTGGCGCTTCTTATCTTGATAGGAATTCCGGTCGAGATTAAACACAGCTCCGATCCCAAAACCATCTGTACCGGCAAAGTAGTCTTCGTATAGTTTTGTCTGGTTGGGATTGGATACCCCAAATTCATTCTTAAGCCTTTGGTACATCAATCTGAACGCCTGCTCCAGCTCTGAGTTTGGTAGTCCCTGTTCCTTCATTTGTCCCATTACCCCATGCTTAGGCGACAACCGAATATTACCCGCAATCTGCTGGGCGGTTTGCCCGGTGCCGGTGACACAATCCCAGAGCCTGTCTGGATGAACAGCGTCAAATTCCTGCCGTCCCGCAATCTGGATCTGGGTTACTTTGTTAAGAACGGTATCGATCGTCGCACGTTTATCGTTGGGTACTACATCCCAGTGCATCCGGGTTATAGCAAAATCTTTCCCTGCCGGCAGGTTGAGGTTTTCGGGCAAATACTGGCTTGTAATCAGCCAACTAACTCGTTCCTGAGAGTAAGGAACAGTGACACGGTTATGCTCAGCCCCCGAACCGAGTGTCTCGATGCTGAAAGAAATGGCTTCCGGAGGAGCACTGAAATATCGGTAGGTAGCAGGATTCCCGGCAATTTTCCATGCTTCGGCATCCACGCTGTCGTAGTCCGGAGCGTTAAAATAATGGATCAGGTAGTGGTAATGGCCATCGGGTAGCGTAACCCCCCCCACAAAGAGATCATTCAGGAACCTGTCACTAAGCCGGCGATAGTTGTCATCATAAACGAACCTTCGGCACGATGCCCCCCCAAGAAAAGAGGATTTGGATGAAGGAGCTTTGAGAAGTACCGAGCCGTTTGGCTGCGGCAGTAGGATTGCTTCCCGCGAAGGAATCCAGGTGAATAAGCGGTTATTGACGGTTTGCTGGTAAGTACCAGCCCAAAGATCCGACCCAGCCTGGCTTTTCTGGTTTTCGTAAATCTTGATATAATCAATACATATATCGTATTCGGGGCCGGCCGTAGCCAGAAAAAGCCGGTTGTCTACATTGTTACTTTCGCTGACGAAGGGAATAGCCACTTCGTTGGTAGTAGTAATTGTCTCCACAAAAGAACCGGCATCGGGACGATTACGGTATACTTTCAGGCCCGAGTTGCCAACACTGTGTAGCTTGATTAGCAAGGTATACTGCTTACCACCCGTAGGGTAAGACGGCCCTACAAATATCCCCCTTCCGGCGTTAGTAGTACTAAACCTCAAAATCCCATTATCCAACCGTAAGTGAAGAGCCGCGTAGGACACAATACCATCCAGGTTGGTAGTGAAGTCATTTTGATAAATTAATCCTGATAAGGGTTTGTAAGCCGTACTGCTCTTTTCTAACGATTGTCTTCCCGTCAAAAAATCCAACTTCTGCCCAGAAAGAAATAAACCATTTGCTCCTAGAAACGCTGATTTAATAAACTCTCTTCTACGTAATTCTTCTCCCATACACAAATCAGTTACTATTATTTTACAATAAGATTAAGTCATTGTTAAAATGAACACCACATTTACTTTATTTTGACCTTCTACTGACAATTAATAGAAAGTATGTTTATTTGTTTTGGTTACATTATATTATTTCATATTCTCAATATTCTACGATCAAATATCTTGCCAACTCTAATAAATCAATTTTTTTGAAAGTTATGAATGCAATGACCCATTCATACAGTTTCCCGAAAGAGCTTTTTTTTGAAAATTGTCAACTTTAAATACTATAAAAATAATACAATAAAATTCCCGTTCGACAGTTGATACTGCCTACCTCAATCCATGCATTGTAGTGTGTAGAGATTTAAACTATCGAAAGACAAAGGCTATCCCAATTGCAAGCGGACTCACAACAAAAAAAGGGATGTTCTCAAAAAAGCCTCTCTCCTTCAATACATTGAAGCGAAAAATATTTGTAACCCATGTTTATACCAAGTTTCACCCCTATTCTAGTGATAAAACACTCGATACTGAATGAGCAAATACCAAGCCAGAAATGATAGACGGACGACCGAATATCACAGTGGAAACAAAATCAAATAATACAAAAATTGATTGCGCCTTACACATTTTCCTTACTCTCGCCCGGGTAGAACCTTTTCTATCTGACGCTTAGACTTCAAAGTCACAAAAGTAAGACACTGCATCTGAATAGCCAATATAAAAGAAAAAAATAACCTAAATATACAATTTCGGCTACTTATAATTTAATTGACATTGAAGAGTCAAGACTGCTACCTGGGAGAATACACGTGAGATGCGTGCTATTTCACACTCTACTAAGCCGCAGGGGGGAAATCGAACGTCTTATCAGTAAACAGTCTGAATATCAATACAGAGCAAAGAGTTTCATAAAACCATCAGGAGGTATGTACCTGCCCTACAGGTAGATCATTGCCTTCCAAAAAAAAAGTGATTGCATAGCAGAAAAAGTAAAAAAAACTGCCCAGCGGCTGAGTGGGTACTTGAACAGATAGCCGTAGATTATGATTGGACCAGCTTTACCAAAAAAAATGAGCCAGCTATTTGCACTCCAAAAGATGGTCCAATTATTGAGGCAATAATTTTTTGCATTTTTTTAATGCAAGTGACATTCTGATGTCAAATTCATTTTTACTATTCTAAGAAAGCTTCTCCAACTGCCTTCATCACCTCTATTCGGGCATGGTTCTATTGCTTTTACCCAAATAGAACCATGTATAATTAAACTATACTCAATGAAAACTACCGTACGAATCCTGGTTGTGATGCTTGTGGCGTTGTGGAGTTCGGTTGTCTACGCTCAGAATATCACCGTCACAGGAAAAGTCACTTCGGCAGATGGCTCAGCTCTGCCCGGTGCCAGCGTTTTGCTGAAAGGCACCACCAAAGGCGTTCCCACCGACATGCAGGGAAATTTCAGTATAGAGGTTCCGTCCACCAACTCGGTGCTGGTCGTATCCATGATCGGTATGACCACCAAAGAGGTTTCGGTGGGCAATCAGACGGAATTTAGCATAGTATTGGAAGACGACGCCAAGTTGCTCAACGAAGTCGTTGTGGTAGGATATGGCACCCAGCGAAAGCTTGACGTCACCGGAGCGGTGGTCAAGGTAGAGGGCGAAGAAATAGCCCGACAACCTTCCATGAACCCCGTGAGCGGGTTGCAGGGAAAGGTAGCCGGGGTGCAGATCACCAATTCCGGTAAGCCCGGCGAAGCGCCTCAGATTCGGATCAGGGGGGTGGGTACTGCCTATGGTAGCCCCAATCCGCTGTATGTGGTGGATGGCGTCTGGTTTGACGACATCAGCTTTCTGAATTCAGCCGACATAGAGTCTATCAGCATTCTTAAAGATGCTTCCAGCCAGTCGATCTATGGCGTACGGGCCGCCAATGGCGTGGTGCTCATTACTACCAAAAAAGGACAAGCCGGCCGTAGTGCGATCAATTACAATGGTTTTGTGGGCTTTCAGAGAGTCACCAACCAGATTGAGATGGCCAACGCCAACGAGTATGCCATCCTTATCAACGAGCTGGCCAACATCAACGGCAGCAGTGACGTGCTCGACCCCTCCCGGTTTGATACCGGCACCGAGTGGTACCGCCAGATTTTGCGCAATGCCCCCATATCCAACCACCAGATTTCGATGAGCGGAGGGAGCGAAAAAACAACGTATAATTTTTCCCTGGGCTTTCTGGATCAGGCGGGTATAGTGAAGCAAAACAATTTTCAGCGCTACACCGCCCGCTTTCAGAATGACTTTCAGCTTTCCAAAAATATCCGGGTAGGCTATACCGCCACGGGGGCTTTTAATAAATCGGAAGACGAGCCGGGCGGGATTTTCCGGCAGCTGTATGCGGCCGCTCCCGTAGTGCCGGTGTACTACGCGGATGGCACCTATGGCGACCCTACCGACTACAACCTGGGCGATGCCAACAATTTTAACCCGCAGGTAACCATTGATTTTTTCAACCAGCAAAGCCGCCGCACGCTGCTAACCGCCAATGCGTACGCCGAGATTACGCTGCTGAAAGATTTTACGTTTCGTAGCAGCCTGGGAGGAAGGTACTCACAGGATATTATAAGAAATTATGCGCCCGAGTATGTAGCTACCTTCAAGCAGCGCAATACCACCAGCCGTTTATCATTTACCCGTCCCCAATCGCGCTACTGGATCTTTGAGAATACGCTCACGTACAACAAAGAGATAGGCGACCACTCCCTTACGGCCCTTCTGGGACAATCGGCCCAGCGCGACCAGTTTTACCAGGTGACGGCCAGTGCCCTCAATGTACCGTTCAACTCGGAAGGAGACCTGTACCTGACCCTGGGCGACGCCGACACCCGCAACGTGGACGACAGCGGAGACCTGGCCACGTATGCGTCTTACTTCGGGCGGGTCAACTATTCTTTCCGCGACAAATACCTGCTCAATGCCTCGCTTCGGGCCGATGGCTCCTCCAAATTTTTCCAGGGGGGCAATGCCTGGGGCTATTTCCCCTCGGTGGGAACCGGCTGGGTTATCAGCAACGAGCCCTTTATGAGTACGCAGCAGGTGTTTGACAATCTGAAAGTCCGGGCCAGCTGGGGCAAAATCGGCAATGCCTCCGTGCCCTCCAACCTTTCTACCCTTACAGTGGCTACGGGGGGTAGCCTCGCAGCTATTTTTGGGGGGCAGGTATACACCGGTGCCAGCATCAACACCATTATACCGCCTACCACGGTCTGGGAAGTGGGAGTAGGTACCGACATCGGTATCGAGGCTGCCTTTCTGAACAACCGACTCACTACGGAAGTGGATTTTTACGTTAAAAAAACAGAACAGGCAATTTTTGACATTCCGGTGTTAAGCTCCATCGGAACCGCCTCCGGCAAAATTATTGGCAACCAGGCCGATTTTCAGAACCAGGGGGTAGAAATAGCCCTCAACTGGCGTGATGGTATTGGTGAAGACCTCAGCTATAGTATAGGAGTGAACGGCAGTATGAATGACAACACTGTACTGTCTGTCTCCACTGGTGCCAACCCCATTTATGATGGCGGGGTAGGTCTTACCGGCGGAGCGCTGGCTACCCGTACCCGGGTAGGCGACCCCATCGGCTCGTTTTTTGGCTATGTGGTAGACGGCATTTTTCAGAATGAAGACGAGATCCGTAATTCCGCCCAGCCCGATGCCCGGCCGGGCGATTTCCGTTACCGCGACATCAGCGGCACCGACGGCACCCCCGACGGCAGAATTACCGGCCTGGACCGGCAGGTAATTGGCAACCCCAACCCCCGGTTTACCTACGGTATCAATACCAACTGGAACTACAAGGGCTTTGACCTGATGCTCGATTTCCAGGGCGTGGCCGACGTGGACATCTACAATGCCAACATGGGCTGGCGCTTCGGTAACGAAAACTTCACCAGGGAGTTTTTTGAAAACCGCTGGCACGGCGAGGGTACCTCCAATACGTATCCATCGGCCAACATCGGTGGGGGGGCCAACTACCTGCCCAATACGTTCTTTGTTCAGAACGGCAGTTACTTCCGGGTTCGAAACGCCCAACTGGGGTACAGCCTGACGGGCAAAGCACTGGAAAAAATCAAAATGAAGCAGTTGCGTATTTATATCAATGCCCAGAATGCCCTGAGTTTCTTCAGATACAACGGGCTCTCCCCCGAGGTACGCGCCAACAACAATGTGCCTACCCAGGCCGGCATTGATGCCAACGTATATCCTATTTCGGCTACCTATAATGTGGGTGTCAATGTTACCTTCTGATTTAATTTTTAATAGAAAAACATGAAAACGATCATTAGAAATATAATAAAGAAAGCCAGCGCAGGCATCGGCCTGATTGCCCTGCTGATCGTACCTTCGGCCTGCAACGAAGAATTTCTGGACACCGATCCGCAAGGCAGAGAAACAGGAGTAGTTTTCTGGCAAAAAGATCGGA
>CATMVR010000077.1 GCA_950075905.1 uncultured Persicitalea sp.
CTTTCAGTAGTTAGATCTTTAATTGATATTTTCATAATGAGCAAAATTACAAAAATATTTACATCGCAACAAGTCTAATAATACTTTAATGTCTAATTTTCAAAAATTAGTCCCACATCTCTAAACTACCCCTCCATATGTCAAAAAATGAGTTCTTCAAATCTAGGATGGAACAATCCTATGTCAAATCCCACATTGTTAAAGAATACTTTCACGTTTGGGCTAAAATATTAGGTAGCCCCTCTTTGGGCCAATCCAAACTTCGTTACATAGATCTGTTCTGCGGACCAGGCAGATACGAAGAAGATGACAGCGCATCAACACCATTATTAGTGCTGGATAATATTATTAGGGATCCGAAACTATGTGGGAGAGTAGATGTTCATTTTAATGATGAAAATACTGACTTTATCACACAGCTAAAAAATGAAATCGAGACCAGTACGTCCTATAAAGACATACTATCCTGCATAAGCTTTAGCAACTTTTCTGTAGAAAATATCGCCGCTCCCCAAGCCACCGGGAGATACGGTTACCCACCCACCCTATTATTTATGGACCCATGGGGTTACAAAGGGGTAAATACAGCCCTTTTCAAATATCTGAATTACTTTGGTAGTGAAGTAATTGTGTTCTTCAATTATAATAGAGTCAACATGGCATTAAGTAATCCAGTAATGGAAAAAAATATGCAAAAGCTCTTTGAAGAAAAAAGGCTATTAAAGTTGAAAGCAGATCTAGGTGGTAAAAAACCAAAAGATAGGGAAATTGCCATCCTAGCCGCCTTCGAGGATGTAATCCGGAGTAAGTGTAATGACCCTGTGCTTACTATGCCTTACAGATTTGTTGATAAAGATGGAAGCAAAACACTTCATTATTTAATCCATATCACTACTCATCCATTGGGATATGGAAGAATGAAAGAAATCATGTATAGATATGCAAACCTACAAGAAGATGGTATAGGTACTTTTGATTTTCATAAAGCCAATGAAAAGCCACAGCAAATGTATTTGGCCTTTTCAAATCCATTGGACGAGCTTGTTGGCATGTTATCTACCGAGTTCAAGGGCAAAAAAATTAAAATGAAAGAAATATATTATAAGCATAATGTAGGAAAGTCCTACGTAGAAAAAAATTATAAGGATGCACTCCTTAAAATGGAAAGAAACGGTACGATCAAGGTAGAGCCACCAATTTTTAAAAGAAGAAAGCATAAGGGTCATCCAACCATGGGGGATGAATGCATCATAACTTTTTTATAATATAATACAAAAATATTATACTTTTGTATTAAAAAAAAACGGCATGGCACAATCTAGTATAGAATGGACCGAAATGACATGGAACCCAACCACTGGGTGCGACAAAATCTCCGCAGGGTGCAAGTTTTGTTATGCAGAGACGCTGTCCAAGCGCCTTAAAGCCATGGGTCATAAAAAGTACATCAATCAATTCGATCTTACCCTACATGAGGATGCCCTTCGAATTCCATATACTTGGAAGCACTCAAAGGTTGTTTTCGTCAACTCTATGAGTGATTTGTTCCATAAGGATGTGCCTTTAACATTTATTGAAAGGGTGTTTCAGGTCATGGCTGACAATCAAAAACATACATTTCAAGTGCTGACAAAAAGAAGTGAGCTTCTAAAAGAATATAACAGTCATTTGAAATGGGAGAACAATATTTGGATGGGTGTTTCTGTGGAAGACGAAAGAGTAACGCACAGAATAGACGATCTCAGAAGGACTGATGCAAAAGTAAAATTCCTATCGTTGGAGCCACTGATTGGGCCTTTACCTAATCTTGATTTAACTGGAATAAGTTGGGTAATTGTTGGAGGCGAGTCAGGCCATAGGTCTAGACCTATCAAAGAAGAGTGGGTTCTCGACATTAGAAACCAGTGTGTCGAAGCAGGAGTAGCTTTTTTCTTTAAGCAATGGGGCGGTAAGAATAAAAAATTGACAGGAAGAGAATTGCAAGGCAGGACTTATGATGAGATGCCATCCTTTCAGGATCCATACTGATTTCTTGACAACCACGGAGACATACATAGCCTCCGTGGTAAAATCTAACACTAATCAACTGCCATTTCTCCCAATTCTAACCTAATCAACCGCTCATCCTCCCGGGCGTAGGCATCCAAGGAGCGGTCGGTTTTGAGGCCGAGCACTACCTTCACGGCTCCGCGCCGCCAGCCCAGGGTGTTGAGCAGGTAGTTGCTGAAGGTCTTGCGGCCGGTTTTCACGCTTATGTGAGAGGCTAAGGGCTCGGGAAGTCTCAGCTTCATGGCCACGAGCTTCAGGTAGTTGTTCATCTTCACATTGCTGGTAAAGGGTAGCTTTTGCCAGCCTCCGTACTTATCATGGGCCACAAAAATGGCTCCCGCTTTGAAGCCCACCTGGAACTGGAAGAATATCTGGACGGGCTGGTGCTCCGCCTGAAGGAGTTCTACGGCACACTGATCACGAGCCGTGACTACGCCGAAATCCTGGACGATATGGTAACGATCGGATTTTTATAAAGGGTGGAGTAAGGAATTTTCTATTAGTGTTTTTTGATTGGAATCCCCTGCCAACTTTGCTGGTGGGGGATTTTTTGAGAGTGTTCAATAAAGTGTGTCAATTTAGGATTTAGTAAATTGACACACTTTATTGAACACTCTCATACCCGAATTTAAGAAATGACACACTTCATTGAACATATCCGATTTTTTGGTTGGTCAATCCCTATTTAATCAGAGTCTAAGCTTCTTTACAGACAAATTCTTTTCCATCAAAATATAGCTTTGTATAATATTGATTATCTTTTTCATCTGAGTATTTTACGCTTAATTCAACTTTCTTCATCTTTTCTGGAAAACCCTTCGAATACTCTTCTCTCTTTTTGCCAAGCTGGTTTCTAGCACATTTAATTATCTCTGTATAATACAATTTTATGACCTTTCTTGAATTAGACAACAAAATATCGTTTCCTGAATCTTTAACATTACCTAAAAAACTCACAGCCTTGAACTCTATATCATAAGCATCGACACTCGACCGGTTGGTTAGGATTACATTGTACTCCCACTTGAAAAGTGTATCTATGCCTCTTGTCGGGGGACCAAATGTATATCCTGGTGGGTTAGCTGGTGTGGTCATGAATCCATCCTGAATAAGCTCAATACGGATTCTTGGCCTCTTTTCCTCAGTAGCTTGTGTATGATTATAGTATGTGATGGGTCCAGTGACATCTCTTCCTACCAAAATACTTTGACCATCTGTATTCTGATTTGTATTAATAGTTTTGGTAGGCTTTTCTTCGACTTTTTGAGGGGAAATTTTATCCCAAAACTTAAAGAATAGTATACCTCCAAAACCACTCAAAGCTGTTGTCCAGAAAGTTACTGGATTTTCCCATATCCAACTTAGTAAACTAATAATTGTTTCCACCTTGCCATAGAGTTAATTTATGTGCAAATATTATTAAATTCTTTCGGACTCCTTGCCCTTTTTATATGCCCTATAATAAACTAACCTCGCAGAAAGAAACTGCGATGCAATTGATTGTTAAGGACGACAAACTCCAATGGTACCGGGATCACGTGCAAATGGGCATTAGCCTGGCTAATAGGGACTATTTCTCAAAATATTTTTATAGCGGCCAGAAGACAACAAGGAATAGGACCTATCACCAAAAGCATACTACCATTCGGGGGCATAAAAAAAACTGTCCCCACTACCGCCCCCGAAAAGCAAAAAACCCACTCAGCGTAGCGCTAAGCGGGTTTTTTGTGGTGATGGACGAAATCAGGTAATAAAAATTAAGATGCTGATAATGAGGCACATAAGTGCATATTTTGACCTTACTTTTTACATTTATACCCTAGGGTACCACCTCGCAAAATTGGACGTCTGTACCCGCATTCTATTAACCTATTGATAATCAATTATTTAAGATGTTACCTAAGCAGGATAGATAACACCTACCTTGATACCTATAAGGACAATTGATTAGGCAGGCTCCATTCTATCGCCATATTCTTCTTTAAATTTCTCCCAATAGGCTTTTAGCTCTTTATCTTTATGGTCAATCAATTCTAGTCTAAAAAGCAGTTTGAGCGTTGAATAATATTTAAATATAAAGGCTTCGTAAGCTTGCTGCTTACCGTCTTCATCAATCACTAAGGTCTCTTTGATATACCCTTTTTCTACTCCGCTATCAATTTCATTTGAAACAATAGGCACTACCACTTGATCCGTTTTGATATTCTTATAACGTACCTCGCCATAGAAGATTAGTTCTTTATACAGTTCAGCTGATAGGAAGTCTTTCACTGCCGCTTTTATGGACTCAATTTCCTTCTTTTTTGAATCTAGCAATTCTTTCAGATACCCCATTTCCAAGCCTTGCTCTTTGATCTCTGTAAGTTGATTAGCATCTCCACTTACCTTTTCTTCTAGCAATTCCCCCAGAGACACCCCCAAAGCTTTGGCAATACCTATGAGTTGCTCAACGGTCATTTTTTCACCTCTCTTTTCAAGCCTGCTATAGTTGCCCCTGTCCATATTCAGGCATTCAGCTATGAAAGTCTGTGTGATTCCTTTCGACGTTCTTAAAGCTATAATTCTCTCAGATAAACCCATTTAGATAACATCTGTGTAATATTTGACAACAAAGCTAGCCCATTATATTTCATGTTACGTAATCGTATATGACATATTAATTTGTATTAAATACAACATTGCATGTCATTTATTATTAATATTGCTGCACATTAAACAAATAATCATATGATAAATCAAACCCCCATTCAAAACACCCTTAGCCAATACGAAGACCGTATAGGCGGTAAATTCAAGCCCGACAAGCGATTTTACAACAAAGTGGGTATTAACTCAAAGAGGTTTGGCCAACTGCTTAGAGGGGAAAAAATCCCCCTCCTGGATGAAGCCGCCCGGTTGTCCGACTTCTTTAACGTTCCTATCGATCAGCTATGCACAAAGTAAAAGCCCGGCCACTACTTGCAATAGTGCCGGGCTTGGTCAGTTTTAAGCCTTCAATCTCTCACAATCAAATTCTTAAAACCATGTCAAAGTTAAGAAAGACCAAGTTCACAACCGCTATACGTAAAGCAGAAAAAAGCAGTAACAAAGCCGATATGAGCAGCAGGGGAGCCGCTGTCAGCAGCTTGCACATATTGTTCTGGCAGCGCAAGAGCGGCAACAAGCCCGGCTTTGTTACCATCAATTGCCGCCTTACCTACCAAGGCAAGAGAAAGGACGCAAGCACCGGGATTCAATGCCAGGTAGGAGCCTTTGACCCTATCCGGCAAACCACCCCCAAAGACCCGGACACCGCCCGGTTACTGTCGGAGCTTTACAACCGGCTCCAGGCCACCTATGCAGACCTCAGAATTACGGGCCGCCCGGTCAGTTCCGAACTGATTTGGAATGCCGCAAACGGCGTACTTCCCCAGGAGCCAGAATATAGCCTGATAAACTGTATTGAGCTGTTCTTTGCCCAACGCGAAGAAGAACACAAATTGAAGGAAATAACCACCTCCTATTTCAAAAAGCTTCGTACCTGGAACGACCGGCTGACGACTTTTGCAAAAACCACCTACGGCAAGGAACCCGAGCTTGAGGACGTAAAGCCTGCCGATGCCAAGCGGCTACTTCTTTGGCTTAAGAAGGAATACAACTACACCAACAATGTAGCGGTTATGATAGTGGCTCACTTCAAACGCGTTCTGAACTTCGCCCTGGAGAATGAATGGATAACCCGGAATCCATTGATGAACTACCGCCGAAAGCTTGACAAGTACAAGACCGACCGGCTTACTGAAGCCGAAGTGGACACCCTCAGGACTGCCGAAATATTTGCTCCAGCCGTTGAACACATCAGACGGGCTTTTGTATTCCAGTGCTATACCGGCCTATCCTACGCCGAGCTTTGCCGGGTCAATGTAAATAACATCCTCGTAGACCAACGTACCGGAGCCGAGTATATCAAGATCAGCCGTACCAAGACCGGCGTAGAAGCCAACATACCATTGGTTCAGGAAGCCCGGAAAATCATAGATTCCTTTGCAGATCATCCGGCACGTGCCCGGTACGGCTTACTTATACCTATGATAAGTAACCAAAAGTACAATGTAGCATTAAAGCAATTGGCAGGGCTTGTAGGCATTCAAAAACGAATCACCAGTCACGTAGCCCGCAGGACCGCCGCCACCATCTACTTGAAGAAAGGAGCGCCGCTGGAGTCCGTTGCTTCCATGCTAGGCCACGCAAGCACCCAGGTAACGCAAAGGCATTACACCGTAATGGATTCTGAACGCGTAGTAAGAGACTTCAATTCAATCACAGAGCTATCAAAGGTTAGTTGATTATGGAGGATCTACAGCTAGAAATATTTCGCCTACGCCGCGAAAACGCCACCCTACGCCACCGGCTGACAACGACCAATCAGTTCATGGCGCTGCACGTACAAATCAACGTAGGGCTCGAGCGTCAGGTAGCAGCCGTCAACGGCCACTTTGAACGGTCCCTTGTGCTTTTGGAAAGCCTAATAAACGACCGTTCAGAGTCGAATAAACTGGATGCATATTCGAAGGTATATCACCTTTTAAATCCCAACTAAAGACAAAAAAGCCCGGTCAAATATGACCGGGCTTTTGAACGTCTTTTAGCCACATGAATTGAAAACGAGTTTCAAAAACATATTCAAATATACAAAAAAATGAGCAAAACCAATGCAAATCAGCCCCGAATTATTCAGATAATGAACTACTTAACTGAGCGGTATGATTTAAGAGTGAACGAAGTAACCCAGAACATTGAAGGCCGCAATAAGAAAAGTAAAGAAGCCTTTCAAGAAATAAACGAAAGTGACCTAATGTTTGAACTGTATGAAGCCGGTTTTACACGCTTCAAGGATGAATTTAAGACCCTTTTCAGTTCATCAAAAGTAAATCGTTACGATCCTTTTTTAGAGTACTTTAACAGCCTACCCAAGTGGAAAGAAACTGAACCTGACTACATTAGCGAGTTAGCCGACTTCGTAAAGACCGATAATCAGGAGTGGTGGAAGTGGATGTTTAAAAAACACCTAGTGAGAATGGTAGGCCAGGCCACCGGCCACGTAAGCTTCAATAAACATTGCCTGACGTTGGTAGGTAATCAGAACGACGGTAAAACATCCTTTTGGGATTTCATTACTCCCCAGGCTCTAAAAAACTATCAGCGCAAGGGCTTTGATTTTGCCAAAAAGGACGGGCTAATTTCCCTCATTCAAAACTTCCTAATCAACCTGGACGAATTAGCCACCTTTGAAAAGAAGGAGCTTAACAATGACTTTAAATCAGTCATTTCTGAATCGTCCGTGCGTTACCGGCCACTATTCGCCAACTATGAAACTACCATCATGCGACGTGCTAGTTTTGTAGCCACTACCAACAAAATGGAATTCCTCACCGACGAAACCGGGAACGTCCGTTGGATACCCTTCATTGTCAAATCAGTAAACCACGACTTCGGAGGGCCAAACGGTTATACCAAGAAAGTAGACATTAACAAGGTATGGGCACAAGCCTACACCCTGTTAAAATCGTCGTTTGAACACCACTTAACACCCGATGAAATAGACCAGCAAGAACGAATTAACAAGAAGTTCCAAACCATTACCGATGAAATGGACGTGGTTTTAAGGTTCCTTAAACCCTCTACAAAGGGCACTACTGAAGGTGAGTTCATGAGTTCTACCGAGATTGCGGACTATATCCGTACAAAGACAGCTACTAGGCTGCATAGCACGCAATTAGGCAAAGCTTTGATGTCTTTGGGCTTTAATCGGACTACGGATTATTCACCTGATAAAGGTTCCCGAAAGGGTTATTTTGTGCAAAAAGTAAGCGAATCTACTTACCTGCTTACCTGAATATATATAATATACTTATTATCAGTATGTTAAGTATATATATTTCAGGTAGGTAAGTAAATAAGTAACCTACCTGCTTACCTAAATACTTGTTGTAACAATGTTCAGGTAAGCAGGTAAGGAGTTTTCACTAATTACCTGATCTACTTACCTGAACATTGAAAATTGATTATCAGGTACTTATATGCCTAAAAATTGAATTCAAGTAAGCAGGTAAGGAGTTTTTGAAAATTCGTGCGTGCAAACATCACTTTTTTAAGATCATTGAAGCGGTGAGAATTGTACAAAAGAAAGATTTTACCAACAATCCCCCCAAGGGGTGAAAAGCTATAAACTATGATCCCAAGCACTATACAAGCCATTACCAGGACGCTGGAGGCCCTCCAAGCTGACGAGTATATTATCAGGCTCATTCACCAGGACAAAGCACCCATCAACAAATTGATTGATCCTGCAAAGCTCAGGCAGGAAATCAGCTTTTACCAGGCTAAGAACTACGAAGGGTACAACGTCTATTTTCGCCCGGTCGGGTACCAGTTCGTTCTACTGGATGATTTGAGCCGGGACGCATTGCCCGAACTGGCAAAGCTTATGCCTTGCCTACTCATAGAGACAAGCCCAAAGAATTATCAGGCATGGTTACGCCTCCGGAACATTCCCCAGGGACGGGAAGAAGCACACCTAATCTGTAAAGAGTTGGCCGCTTTACTGTCTGCTGACATGGGCAGTGCCGAACCCGATCATATAGGCCGTTTGCCGGGCTTTACCAATCGCAAGCCAAAACACCAGAAGCCGAACGGTCTTTATCCCTTTGTGGAGCTTAAAAAGTGGCAAGACCGGGTAAGTACCTTTTCACCCCAAGGGGGGATTGTTGGTCAAAGTACCCCTATCATAAAGCCCCTACCAAAGTCAGGTACCATCGACCGCAGCCGCGAAGATTTTAACCTTTGCTGTCTGCTTATCAATCAGGGCAAATCAGATGAGTACATCAGGCAAGAACTTGAACTTAGAAGCTCAAAGGCAAAAGAGGTTAGCCGGTCATTTGACTACATAGGGAAGACAATCAGAAACGCCCGGATCAGGACCGGCCAATAAGGAGCTAAGAAATTGAGGAAAGAGTAAAGGGCCGTTTCCGGTAACAGCCCTTTACTCTTTCTGCTTTATCAGCCGTAACCCGGTAACAAAACTCCCTCCAAACCTCAAAAAAGTGTTCCAATTTTCACTTTTTATAAGTTACTGAAATTGTGACAGTTAAATACAAAACTGCCTCTCAGGGCCGTTTAATTTTCCATTCCTCTCCCTTCCAAGGCGGCACCCTTTCCTTTTCCGGTAATTACCGGGGGTAGGGCCGCCCGAACATATTAAAGCCCGAGGCAACACCGGGAAACCACCAAATGCATTCCTGTCCTTTCGCAAAAATGCGCTCGAGCACAACTTTGGGCCAAACATAAACCAATCAATTATGGCAACTAAAATGAATTTCCTGATTCTGGCTTCAGAGCCAATGGACAAGCAACTAATCAGGTCCTTTGAGGACAGAGGACACACTTACGAGGTCTATGACCCAAAAGACCTTTACCTTACCAAATTGGAGGAAAAATTAGGCTTGGTCAGCCTGTATCATGCAAGTCCTGACCTTCCGGAACCTGTCAGGGTAGATGAGAGCCGATTTGACGCGGTGGTACCTCTTTTACTGGACTCCGCCAGCGAAGCCAGGGCGATACTCCGCCACCTGACCAAAGACATGGGCCTTTATTGTCCCCTCACCAATTATGATGACCTCATTGAATTCACTGAGCAGAAGACCAGGGACAGACAGGCCAAAACCAATCCTTACAAAGAACATTGGGCGATAAGAGAGCAATTGGAAGACCCAAATGGAACAAAGGGTAGAATCCTTACAATGGCCTACAAAAGGCATCAGAATAGAATCAGATTCAAAGAGGATTACGACCGAAGGACGCGGACTATCCAACGAAGGGGTTCTGGAGAATGGAACAACTGTTTCACCTTGTAAAGAGCCTTCAAAATCAGGGTACAAACTATTGTCTAAAGGGTGGTGCATTTTTGTCCTTTCGTTTCCGACCCCTGAAAATCACCTTTGGGCAAACTTTAAAATATACCGGAAATGGCAAAAAAATTGAATGTGTTGATCTTATGCACCGGCCAGCCTTCAAGGCGCATGATTCGTTCGCTAGAGGCAAAGGGGCATACTTACGAGGTCTACAACCCGCAAGACCTTTACCTGACGATTTCGGACGGGGAAAGCGGCTTTGACAGGATCTATCATGCAGATCCTAACTTTGAGGAACCCGTAAGGCTCAAGGCCAAAAACTATGATGTGGTTATCAGTCGGCTAGGAGACGGGCTATCCCACTCAACCACGATTTTACGCCACCTGACTGAAAACTTAGGCATTTATTGCCCCCAGGACGCGGACGGCCTCGAGACGGCCAGCAATAAGCTGAAGACTACTCAGCGGCTTGCAATGAATGGTTTACCTGTCCCTTTAACGGCCTACGCTGCCAATCCCCGCCACCCTGAATTCCTGATTAAGAAAGTAGGCGGCTTGCCTGCTATCGGTAAGCTTTTGAAGGGTTCCCAGGGAAGAGGGGTATTCATCCTCGAGACACCCATTGCGGCCAACACGTCATTGGAAAGCTTCAGCAAGCTTGCGGCCAACTTCAAGCTCCAGCAGTTCATAGACGCAGGCGGTAAGGACATCCGGGCCATTGTGGCGGGGGACCGGGTAGCCGTGGCCATGGAACGCCAGGGTAAAAAGGACTTCCGGGCCAACGTTTCATTGGGTGGATCAGGAAAGCTTGTCACCCTCTCCAAGGAAGACCAGGCTATATGCGTGAAGGCTTCAAAGGCTTTGGGGCTTGAATTTTCGGGCGTGGACATCATGAAGGACAAAAAGGGCAATACCTACGTCATCGAGGTGAACGGCAATCCAGGGACTAAAATAATCGACATAACCGGCCACAATTATTTTGCTGACCTGGTTGCACTGGTTGAAGCCAAGGTGAGCAGCGGTAAGGTAAACGCCAACCGCAGCCCCGAGGATAAGGATACTGGAGGCGGAATCATCAACAGTGTATTTAAAGCGGTCAGCGGGGTTCTAAACCCTCAAAAAGGAAACACGGATGACTACCCCCTAACCAAAACCGACCGGGAAGCCAGGGAAGCCTGGAGGAAGTCCCAGGAAGATGAAAACTCGTAAAGGTATGCAAGTAACCCAAAGTATAAATTTGCCCCCCGGTTGTCATCATGTCTCAATCATCATAAACCAGGTAATGAACGAACTTATAACCGGGAGTTGGTCAGAGGCTATTAGCCAGGCCAACACGACGTTTGAAGCTATCAACAAAAGGGGTGGAAAATGGAGGAACCGGACGGTTCCGATATTCATCCGGAAGAACCTCTTTATTCCCTGGTATGTCATTCCTGACGGTAAAGGCAACTACAGGCTATTTGTCATCAGGAAACCGACCGTTTTAAACCCAAAGGTTCACTTTATTGAATTTAAAATTTAAGTATTGTTCATAAAGGCAAACAATCATAAAGTTGATCCATATATATATATGGATCAACTTTATGATTGTTCATTAGATTGAAAATTTCCATTTTTAATTTTTTCAAGGATTTTAATATTATTTTGTAATACATTTTTCAAGGCAATTTCAAAATAATACTTGCTTATACTTCCACTGTTATTTTCTTCAGGAACAGGGTGATTTTCTAATTCAATTAGCCAGTTTAATTCATCCAATAAATTCAGATTATACTCAAAATGAATATAGCGTTTATGAAGTATATAGTTTAAATCTCTTTTCTTAATATTTTCTAAGTTAAAATATGATTTAACAAATTCATTCACTGGGATTAAATTTAAAACTGGCTTATCATAGTATGCATCAATATCATCTTTTAAATTTATAATTTTCTCAAATTCATCAACTGATTTGTTCAATGTATTTAACAGATAAGTTCCAGAAATATCAATAGAATTAGAAATATCTTTACCTAACTCCTTTGCATATACAA
>CATMVR010000078.1 GCA_950075905.1 uncultured Persicitalea sp.
TAGGCGTCCTCGGTACAGTAGCGCATATCGCAGGCGCTCACAATATCTACCCCGCCGCCAATGCAGCCGCCGTGTACGGCGGCAATCACCGGCTTGCTGCACTGCTCAATGGCGTTGATTGGGGCTTGCAGAGCCAAAATCTGCTTCCGGAGTTGCTCGCGTTTGCGCCCCTCGCAGTTTTGCGAAAGCCCGGCTACGCTCATCAGGAGTTCCAGGTCGATACCCGAGCAGAAATGCTTGCCTTCTCCACTCAGAATAATCACGCGTACGTCTTCCTGCTCATCGAGGGCTTCAAACACCCGCTGTAATTCCTCCCAGGCGGTCTGGTTTAGCGCATTGGCTCGTTGTGGGCGGTTGAAACGCAGGTGCGCTACGTGGTTTTCAACCGAAAGGAGTAGGGTAGTCAGTTCCATAGGCGTAGAGAAAAAGTCAGCATTGGTATGCTTGCATACTACTACAAAGCTATTGAAAATTGGGGAGAGTAGGACAAAACCGGGAAAATATTTATCGCTCAGGGAGCAAAATAAAACCCCCAACCAGAGGTAAGGTCAGGGGTTAATCTATGGGGGATATACGAAATCAGAACCGGGGAGGGAGCCTCAACCGGTTGATTCTTCTTCGGGACGGAATAATCAGTTCCCCGTTTTTCAGAATCAACGTACCATCGCTATTCCATTGCTGAATATAGTTTACATTGACGGCATCTTTGCGATTGACCCGAATAAACAGGCCACTGGGTCTCAGTAGCTCCTCCACCCGTTTCAGAGTGACGGAGATTAATGTTTTATGGCCAGTATCCAGGTGGATGTAGGTGTAGTTGCGTTCGGCTTCGAGGCGTATAATCTTTATCGGGCTCAGACGGGTATAACCACCCAGGTGGATGGGGTGATCGAGGCAGAGGAGTTCTTTTTGGTAGTTCATGGGTGTCGGAGATAGTGTGTGGTCTACAAAGTTGAAAGTTAGCTTAAAGTAAAAACTTTCCTTTCAATCTGCTTTCCCAGGTTCACGAATCCGGTATTTTTCTTTACGAAACAGGGAGAATTTCTAACGAACTCCTGTGCAGTAGGGCTTACCTATGGGCTGTAATGTGTGGTTGATAAGGATCTGGCTTGCCGGTCATGCAGAGTTAATACATAGTCATAGGGGGATATGGATATAGGCATTTCCCGTCGTGGCCGGAGCAGCGGGAAATGCCTTCTTAGGGGGTTTGGGGCCACATGCTGCTGCAATCAGCAAAACTGACACCATAAGTAAATTACAAGTAGACTTTTTCATAAGGAAATTTAAGGTTTAATCTTTGGGGTTGCTCTTGAATCACCCGCTATTTAACCAACCACTTGATAAGAATGTGTCTATTCTCTACGGAAGTATAACTTTGCTTTATAAATTGGGGAAGATTTTTGACGAAGTTGCTCAGCCTGAGTTAATATATACCCGCCTCTTATGGAATACCACCTTCGAACTAAATTTCAAAGCAACAGTATATCCAGTGTCTGATATGGAATACTATTGATTTTTTTACTCCATGGTACTACTCGCCCACTTAATTTCTCACGAATCCTCCCATGCAGCGCCTCAAATATCTGGTTGCCCTTTTAGTCTTCACGATTTCTTGGCAGCCATGCTTGTCGCAGAACGTCAAACTCCTCGCTCCCGATCAGGGTAAGTTGGACTATGCTCTTGACATGGAGGGAAAGGCCCTTAGAAATAAGGACTCGGTACGGCTGGGAGAAGCCTACTACATTATGGGTAAAATCTATACGGCCTCTGGTGACTTGCCAAAAGCGCAGGATTACTTCTTAAAGGCACTCCGGATACTGGAACCGAGAGGACCTTCCTTTGAAGTAAGTCGATTGTACTTGCGGCTATCCGCATTGAGTGCCAGTAAGGAAGCCGCGAAGAAGCTAGTTGAAAAAGCGTATGCGGTATGCATGGGGGCGGGAGATCAACGGGGGGCCTATATCGCAAGGACGAGTTTAGATCAATTTAGAGTAGCTGAGGAAGTGGCCAGTACAGGAGGCCCCTTATCTCTAAAAACCTATAGGGAAGTTCTGCGAAACTTTAAAGAAGTAAAAAACTTTCATATAAGGCAGAAAGATACGCTGGGCATCGCTGATATGAATGAGCTCATTGGGTCACTCATGATGGATCAAGGCGAAAGTGAGGCAAATACCTACTTTGAACTTGCAGATGCTGGTTTTAAATTCCTGAAAAAACCTGTACAGCAAACCTCTTGCCAGATAAATCTGGCTCGTTCTAAGCTCCGGCAGGGGGATATTAAAGAAGCTAGCCATCACCTTCAGCTGGCAGAAAAGTACTATGCTTTGGGAGATGCCAGAGTTTTGAATACCGATGAGAACTTTGCTGAGACCTACATTGACTACTACGAAGCGTTGGGAAACTGGCAAAAGGTGGCCGAATGGCAGAAGAAGTACATGGAAATTAAGCAGAGTATTGATGAAACGGAGCGGCAGAATACCTTTGCGCGTCTCAATCTGGAATATCAGACCGAGCTGAAAGAAGCAAAATTAATGGCTCAGGCTAATGAGCTTGTTTTCAAGGATAATACACTACGTGATAGGTCGAATTATCTGATAGCTCTTTCTCTACTATTAATTGTAGCGCTGGTTTCAGGGAGCAGCTACTACCGTCTTTCCCGCAAATACAAGCGTATCAGTGCGCAGAACGCTCAACTGGTACATGAGCAGAACCACCGGGTGAAAAACAACCTGCAGCTGGTATCTAGCCTGTTGTATTTACAGGCCAGCCACCTGAAGAACGAGGAGGTGCGCTCGGCCCTGGAAGAGAGTCAATTGCGTATTGACGTGATGGTGGCCCTGCAGCGCAAACTCTACGAGAACGAGCAGATCGTGTTCATACCCATGCGGAGCTTTCTCACCGAGATTGTGGACATGACTCTTTCAGCATTTGGTTACCAGCATATTGATACTGACTTTGACATTGCTGATGAGTCTTTTCTCAAAACAGACAAGGCCATCTCGGTAGGTTTGATCATCAATGAACTCGTCACAAATGCCTGCAAGTACGCTTTCCCAACTGTGGCTCTCCCAAGGCTACGGGTCTGTTTAGAAAAAGTTGCTGATCTGTGGACTTTGCGGGTAGCCGATAATGGTGCAAAGCAATGGGACCCGGATAGAAAGCAAGAATTGCCGCTTTCTTTTGGGCATAGACTGATTCTGATCCAGGTGAAGCAATTAATGGGCGATTATAATTTAAGGACCAGCGATGGCACTACTTTCGAAATGACCTTTACAACATCCGATTAAATAATATTTTAACCCACCAGTGATCTTGGCATGAAAGAACTCAGAGTCCTAGTAGTAGAAGACGAACTTGTGACGGCCACCGCTATCCAGGAAGCCCTGGAACAGGCTGGGCATAGTGTCACAGCGCTTGCAGTCAATCAGGAGCAGGTATTTGCGGCCTTGAATCAGGAGATACCCGATGTAATTCTTATGGATATCGTATTGGAAAACTCGGATCGAAATGGCATTGAGATTGCCGCGCAAATTCAGCATAATTTTTCACTCCCTCTAATTTACCTTACTGCCCAATCAGACCCGACGAGTACCAGGGCCGCTCAGCTTACCCGCCCAACGGCGTACCTTTTCAAACCCTTTCGACACCAGGAACTGGCCGTTCAGGTAGAGTTGGCCTACATGAATTATGTGGAAAAGAAAGAAACCAGGGCAAAAACTGATCAACCTGACTACATCATGCTGCCCGTAGAGCAGGGAAAGGCTTATGTGAAAATCATTAAAAACGAAGTGCAATTTCTGGCCGCTGCCAAATCCTACGTACTGCTTTATCTTCTGAACGAAGCGCAACCCAAAGTATTCTCAATGAACCTGGGGTACCTTGAACAGTACTTTCCCAAACCGCAGTTCCACCGGCTTGGGCGCTCCCTTCTTGTCAATCTGAACCATGTGGAACGTATCGAGAGAGGGCAGCTTTGGGTGAAAGAGCGCTCTGAGCCCCTTGATTATTCCGAAACACATTATGGGGACTTTATAAAGAATTTCAACATTATAAAAACTCCCTGATGGTAGTACCCTTTACTCACTGATACAGATTCAGTATCTATCAGACCTGCTAAAACTTCCCCACCTGCTTCACAAAGCTATCCAGCTTTACTTTGGCAATTTTGGCAATGCTTAGGGCCTTTTCGGCGGCTTTCTTTCCTTCCGTCTTGTTATCCAGGCGTCGGTAGGCTTCCGACTGCTCGCGGTAGAGCTCGGCTACTTCGGCCTTGTTACGGTCGGCGGGAGGCAGAGAGGCCAGTGCGTCATTGACCCAGCCCACCAGCGGCGCGGCGTGGGAGGTGTCGGTGGCTCTTTCGTTGAAAAACCGCACCAGGTAGGCGTAGTCCTGCAGGGAGAGTGCGTTGGCGCGGCGGCACTCGTCGAAGCGCGCGGTAGCGGCGGCGGTATTGCTTTCGCGGAAGTAGGCTTCCAGCTCTTTCAGAATGGTACGCATGGCCGCCACATTGGCGGGAATCCCCAACGACTCCATGGCTTGCCGCACGGCTACGACATCAGACGAGCTGAGTGTGGCAGATTTTTTGCCATAAAGCGTTTGAAAAAGAATGCTCTCCCCGGCCTGTTGGGTGGGCTGCGTGCCGTGCTTGCTCCGGTAGGTATCCAGATGCCCAAAAAAGTACCGGGCCATGGGATTCTGAAAGTCAGGTATCAACCGGCTGATGATGTAAAACCCGGCGGTGCTTTCCAGATCAGTGGGTTGGGTAAAAAGCTTTCCCAGATCGCCGGCAATGGCAATGACCAGGGTGGTATCGCGGGTGGCCTGGGCGTAGCGGGCGTACTTGATCAGAAAGTCGACGCTGCGCTCACCCTGTGCGTAGCGGGTAGGGTAGCTGCTGGTGCGAACCTCGGGCGACTGGGCATCGGCGGCATGCCGGATCACCTCTTCGATAAACTCGGTGCGGTTAGGCTTCTCGGCCGGGGTAGCCTGATGCAGCAGCTTGCCGGTGGCATCGAAGTAAAACAGCAGCGGAAATTCGGGGTAGAATAGTTTCTGCTTATTTTGCAGGGCTTTGGAAAGCGCGGAATTGGCCTCCACCTTCATACTCACAAAGCGCGGATTATAGTAGTCGCCTACCTTTTTGTCGGTGAGTACCGGGGCCAGAGCCTCGCAGTGCGGACAGCCGTTGAGGTACACCTCCACGAAGGCCAGCTTGTTTTGCCGTTTGGCTTCGGCGATGAGTTTGTCAAAGTCGGTATTGAGAAACTTTACGCCCTGGGCAAAGATGCTTTGGGAGAAAAGCAGCGCTACCACAACCAAAAGAAAATAGCGATTTCTCAAAATTCGAGCGGATAGGGTCATAGCTTTTTGTAGGTACTTGTGCGATGTTTGGTAAAACAAAAATCGGGCAAAATTTTCATTGATCCTGCTTACTTTGCAGTTTGTACCCAAAATAACGCCTTTGTCATGCATCCCGAAACCCTTGCCCTGCATAGTACGCCTTTTGAAGATAAAAACGCCTCGGCCGTAGTACCACCCATATATTTGTCAACCACCTACGAGCGCGATGAGGCCTACGAGCTACCGCAGGGGTACCTTTACACCCGGGCGGGCAACCCCAACCGGCAGCAGCTCGAACAAACCCTGGCGGCCCTGGAAGGCGGGGCCGAAGCCCTGGCCTTTGCCTCAGGACAAGCCGCTACCCTGGCGCTTTTGCAATGCCTCAAACCGGGCGACCACGTGCTCGTGCCCGACGATGCCTACTACGGCACGCCTTCGCTGCTGCAGGATTTTATGAACACCTGGGGGCTGTCCTTTACCAAAGTAGATACCACCCAACCGGCGGAGATCGTCAGTGCACTGCGCCCCGCAACCAGACTGATCTGGCTCGAAACACCCTCCAACCCGCTACTGAAAGTGACCGATCTGCGCGCCGCTGCGGCGATTGCCCGTGAGCATGGGGCTATCAGTGTCTGCGATAGTACCTGGGCCACGCCGCTGCTGCAGCGCCCGCTCGACCTGGGCTGTGACGCCGTGATGCACTCTACCACCAAGTACCTGAGCGGCCATAGCGACGTGCTGGGCGGCGCTTTGATTTTTAAAGAAAGTGGCGAACTGGCTACCCGCGCGCGGCAGATTCAGACTCTGGGTGGGGCGGTACCTTCGCCCTTCGACTGCTGGCTCGTGAGCCGGGGCATCAAGACCCTGGCCGTGCGCGTACGGCAGCAGGCCGCCAATGCCCTGGCCCTGGCCGAATTTCTGGAAAAACACAGCGCGGTGGAGCGGGTCCACTACCCCGGGCTGAAATCCCACGCCGGCTACGCCATTGCCCGGCGGCAGATGTCGCTGGCGGGGGGTATGCTCTCGGTGCAGATTAGGGGCGGAGCGGAAGATGCTTTGCGGTTTATGAAAAAGCTGCAGCTTTTTACCATGGCTACGAGCCTGGGCGGCGTAGAAAGCCTGATCGAGCATCGGGCCTCCGTGGAAGGCCCGGATACCCTCACTCCCCAAAACCTGCTGCGGGTATCGGTGGGTCTGGAGCACGTCGACGACCTGATCGGGGATATGGCTCAGGCGTTGGCCGGTTTGTAATCTTTTACGAGGGTCTCGCTCAATTCCCATAGTTTGGTAGCCAAAAACTGACTTTGGGCGTCTTTGTGCGGCGACTTCTGCTTCATGTCGCTGAAATACTTCCCCGTTACGGTCAGTACGTCGGGCGAAGTAGCCAGATAGATAGAGGTTTGGGCACCTTCCTCGGGGGATTTGAAAAAGGGCCGGGCCAGCCACATCATGATTTTGGAGAGGCCGGAGCTATCGGAGCCGAAGCTGGTAGCCACCCCGCCGGGGTGAAGGGCGTTGGAGGTAATGCCCAGCGGTTGCAGGCGTCGGGCCAGTTCGTTGGAAAACAGAATATTGGCCAGCTTGGAATTGCCATAGGTCACCCAACTGCTAAACTTTTCGGGACGAACCAGCTGGTCGATCCGGAATTTGCCGAAGCGGTGAGCGTCCGACGAAACGTGGATAATGCGGGCGTTTTTGCCGGCTTTGAGCAAATCAATGAGCCCGTTGGTCAGCAGAAAATGACCCAGATGGTTTACTTCGAAGGTCATCTCGATGCCATCTTTGGTGATCACTTCGTGGTCCATCATCAGACCGGCGTTATTGATCAGCACGTCGATGCGGCTGTGGTTGGCTTTGATATGCTCCACGGCATCTCGCACCGACGCCAGGCTGGCCAGGTCACATTCCACAAAGGTTGTTTCGGCTTTGTCGCCAATCTCCATTTGCAGTTCATCGGCCTTTTGGGCGTTGCGGGCTACCAGTATGAGATCAAACCCGCGTTTGGCGAGTTCCAGGGCGGTCACTTTGCCGATACCCGAGGTGGGGCCGGTGATCAGGGCTACTTTTTTTTGCATGGTCTTTTCAAGTTTGTGATTAACTACGCTTACTCTAACCGCCTACTTACTGGCATTGTTTTTCTGCGGGGTAGGTACGGTGAGCATGGCAGATAAATCTTTTAATTTCTGGTTTAGAACAGGAAATAACCATTCCATCCGTTTTTATCAGGTGTTTGTGTGATAGATTTCAAACTTTGCGCGGCCATTGCTACCTTAGATAAGTTACTTTTTAGGGACCTGCACAAGATCAACGGAAACAAGATATTGAATCATAGCGTTATGAAGTTTTTTTGCCTGTCCATACTACTTTGGGGAATATGCCTGGCGAATGCCCTGGCTGGCGGCGTGCGCGGGCATATCACCACGAGTCAGGGCGAAGCCTTGCCCTACGCTGGCATTGTGGTGCAGGGTACCAGCACGGGTACCCTCTCCAACGCCGAAGGCTACTACGAGCTGACTTTGCCCGCCGGCACCTACGAGCTGGTGTACCAGTACCTGAGCTTCAAGACCCTTACCCGCCGCGTACAGGTCACTGACAATGCTTTTGTGACGCTTGATGTAACGCTCGAAGAGCAGCCGCTCAACCTCGATCAGGTGCAGGTAGGTAAAGGCAAGGAAGACCCGGCCTACAGCGTTATGCGCCGGGCTATTGCCAAGGCCCGTTTTCACCAGTTGCAGATCCGGAGCTACACGGCCCGGGCCTATACCCGCAGCACGGCTTTGCCCAAAAAAATCCCGTTTTTGCTCGAAAGAAGGCTGAAAAAAGAAGGCGTACAGGAGGGAAAAGTTTTTCTGAACGAGAGCATCACGCAGATTTCCTATCGGCGTCCCAATACCTACAACCAGAAGGTACTCTCTACCCGTAACAGCCTCGACAACAGTACTCCCACGCCCAATCAGTACGTGCTGGCCAGTTTTTACAGTCCGGAGGTGGCCGACGCCGTCACGCCGCTTTCGCCCAAAGCTTTTGCCTACTATAAGTTTGAGTACGAGGGTTTTTTTGAGGACCGGGGCGAGATCGTGAACAAGATTAAAGTCATCCCGAAAGCCTACGGGGAAGGGGTGTTTCGGGGTAGCCTGTACATCATAGAAGACCGCTGGGCCATTCATAGTTTTGATTTTCAGACGTTGTATCAAGGCCTGGATATCCGGGTAAAGCAGCTGTTTAGTCCGGTGCAGAATGTGTGGCTACCCATCAACCAGCAGTTCAAAATAGAGGGAGGGTACCTGGGGTTCGCCGGGGAGTTTAAGTACGTAGTGTCTATGAACTACCAGAAACTGGACGTAGACCCGAACCTGAAAGAAGATATTATCATAAAAGACCATAAGAAGGAAGAAGCCAAACCCACCACCAACCGCAAGGCCGACCTGGAAAAGATGATTGAGCAGCAGAAGGAATTTTCGACCAAAAATTTCCGAAAGCTTATAAAGGAATACGAGAAAGAAAAAAAGCAGGAACGCAAGGCCGCCGGGCAGGACGTGCGCGTGGTACGCGAGGACTCGATCAGCATCGACACGCTGGCCAACCAGCGCGACACGACCTACTGGGAAACGCTCCGCCCCGTACCCCTAACGCCACTGGAAACCCGGAGCTATAAAATTCAGGACAGTATTCGGGTGGTGAAGCAGGAAAAAATGGACAAAGACAGCGCCCGAAATGACTCCACGACGTTCAAAATATCACATCTGCTGCTGGGACACTCCTACAAATGGAAAGGACGAAACACATTGACGTACGAAAGCCCCCTAAGCTCCCTGGCCTACAATACGGTGGAAGGGTATGTCTTTGATGCCTCGCTCGAATGGACCAAACGCTGGGGTAAAAACTACCAGTTCAGTGTCAAACCGTTGGGGCGGTACAGCTTCGGCCGCGAGCGTATCAGCGGCACGCTGCAAAGCCGGATCGGTAACCGCAAGTGGAACGCCACCGTCGAAGGCGGCGAGTACATCTACCAGTTTAACCCCAACACTCCCATTTCGCCGGGCCTCAACAGCACCACTACCTGGTTTTTTGAGCAGAATTTCATGAAAATTTTCCAGAAACAATTCCTCAAAGCCGACTATACCTACCGCTATCTGGGAGATATTCTCACCCTGTCGACCGGCCTGGAACTAGCCCGCCGCACCGAGCTGGGCAATCTGGAAAATCCCCGGCCTTTTATCGACTGGAAAACCCGTGCCTTCACGCCCAACCGTCCCGACAACGCGGAGGTCGCTACCACGGCCTTCCCGACGCACCGGGCTTTGCTCTGGAATCTGAACCTGAGCCTGCGTCCGTGGCAAAAGTACGCCATCCGCAACGGGCAGAAACGCTACTGGTACAACAGCGGCCCTACCTTTACGGTAGCCCTGCGGCGGGCAGTACCCCTGGATGCGTTCTCGCCCGACTACACGCTACTGGAAGGTGGCCTGCGGCATAATGTGGACACCGGTCCGCGGTCCTCGCTGCAATATGCCATTAGCGGGGGCGGTTTCCTGACCGACAAGCGGCTGTATTTTCCCGATTTTCGGCATTTCATGGGCAATGAATTTTTCTTCCAGATGGGCGATGCGCTCACGCAGTACCGGATGCTGCCCTACTACCAGTACAGTACCTCGGCCCGCTACCTGCAGGTGCATACGCTATGGGCTACCCAGCGCTTTGTGCTCACCCGTCTGCCGTTTGTGCGGCTGGCCGGGCTGAAAGAAACCGTGCAGCTGCACTACCTGGCCACGCCCGCCGCCAACAACTACGCCGAGCTGGTGTACGGGCTGGATGGTGTCCTCCGCCTTTTCCGGGTAGAGGTAGCCGGGCAGTTTCTGGGTGGAAACTACCAGGGGCTTGGTTTGCGGATAGGTACCACGCTCCGGCTGCGGTAGAGCAGAGCGTGGTACCATGCGGCTTTTTTAATCCTCGTCTTCCAGCGTAAATACTTCCTCCACAGATTTGGAAAAGATCCGGGCGATTTTCATGCCCAGCGCCAGGGAGGGGGAGTACTTTTCGGCCTCGATGGCATTGATGGTCTGGCGCGATACGGCCACCTTCTCGGCCAGCTCGGCCTGGGTAATGTTCAGGATGGCGCGCTCGATGCGGATGCGATTTTTCATAAAGCTACTTCTCCTCCTTCCTGCCGTTTCAGTTCGCGGCTTTCCTGCCAGATCAGCCAATGAAAGCGCAGCACAAAGATGAGCAGCGGCGTGAACATATTGTAGATCATGACGTTGATGAACGAAATGCCATGCACCAGCAAAATGCATAATACCAGGATGGCGGTATTGCCGTAGAGGGCCCATTGAAGCGCTTCGAGGCGCATTTGCGCCGTTCGTTCGTCTTCGTTTCTGAGGCGGGCAAACCCTACAAGCATCAAACCGGCAATCACCCCCAGCGCCAGAAGCTCGTCGATAAGCTGAAGCGAAGCTGTACCATCTTTTTTACTTACTCCATCAAAAGCATCTTCCAGGCCCGGCTGACCTTCGGAAAATGACCAGGGAATGGTCACTTCGGCGCTCAGCGGAAAGCTTTCTTCGGACATCAGCAGCCAGCTTCCCAGAGGAATACAGATAGAGAGTAAAATCCAGCCCAGTGGTTTCCAGCCGTGGGGAAAAAGGTTGTTTGTTTTCATGGCTAATAGAATTTAGTTTTTGTAGAATACTCCACAAATGTAAAATGAACTTTACATTAATGTCAAGTATTTTTTACATAAAGACAAAAATAATTTACTATACGGGGAAATATTGTTCGAAGTAGGGAAGTGAAGGTACCCGCTACCGTTTTTCAGGAAGCAACCACTAAGGGTGGCCATAACCGGGCAGTCGCTCAGATTTGCTATTTTTGTAAAAAAATCATCCTATTATCATCTTACTACTTAGCCAATAGCGGAACGCCGCCCGGCCGAACGCTAACAGCCCTAATCCATATGTCTTTACAAAATCCCCAACGCTATACCGTCACGGCGGCTCTGATCTACGCCAACGGGCCCATCCACATTGGTCACCTGGCGGGTTGTTACATTCCAGCGGATATTTATGTGCGCTACCTGCGCTCCAAGGGGGCCGAGGTAGCTTTTATCAGCGGTACCGACGAGCACGGTGTGCCCATCACGATTCGAGCAAAAAAAGAAGGCAGTACGCCGCAGGAAGTGGTAGACAAGTACTACGGGCAAATTGCCGAGTCTTTCGCCAATCTGGGCATATCGTTTGACGTCTACTCCCGCACCAGCAGGCCGGTGCATCACGAAACTTCCCGGGAGATTTTCAAAGACCTGTACGATAAGGGTGTATTTCTGGAAGAAACCACCGAGCAGTACTTTGACGAAACCGCCCAACAGTTTCTGGCCGACCGCTACATTGTGGGTACCTGTCCGGTATGCTCCAACCCCAACGCCTACGGTGATCAGTGCGAGCGCTGCGGCTCCACGCTCAGCCCCACCGAGCTGATCGACCCCCGCTCGACGCTTTCGGGGGCCAAGCCGGTGATGAAGGCAACGACCAACTGGTTTTTGCCCCTCGACGCCATGCAGCCGCAAATCGAGGAGTACATTGCCAGCCACCCCGAGTGGAAAACCAACG
>CATMVR010000079.1 GCA_950075905.1 uncultured Persicitalea sp.
CACCACATCGCGGAGCCAGTCGAGCTGCTCGCGGCGCAGGTGGCAGTCGGGCGGGGAAAGTACTTCCAGAAAGGGCCGCCCCACCGAGGTATAGCCCGTATCCAGCCCGATGATGCGCCAATGTTCGTTTTCGAGGCAAAAGAAACCTGCCTGCTGGGATATCTTCATGTCGCCCTCCCGGATATACATCGCCGGCAACAGCTGGTTGAAGTAGGCATCACCATTGGAGTACATCTCGTGGTTGCCCGAAAGCGCCAGGCTCCCTGATTCCCCGTAGTACCACGACGCGTGCGGCGCCGTAAAGTTCTCGGCAATTTCTTTGGGCGTGCCCACAAAGTACACATCGCCCAGGTGTACGCTATAATCCGGCGCGTAGCGTGCTACCAGGTGGGCTACTGTGTCAGACTCTTCGGTATCGCTGGCCCAGTCAGATAGCAGCGCAAGCTGCACCGAGGTGCGGCTCGGAATGGACGAGCGCAAACGGTATACTCCGCTTTCGCCGTTGCGCGGGTAGGCCTGGTAGGTGTGCCGGATACCAAACCGGCTTTTGACGTAGTGGTAGAAAAAGCCTACCACGTTGGTTTTGAAAAATTCTGATATGACCCGGCTGACTGACGATGTGCGGGAAACGTGCTCTTCGTAGAGCTCCTGCTGGGCGCGGGCGTGGTTTTCGGCTTCCGAATGACCCAGCTGTATATACTTCTCAACTTTCTTTTCCGACTTTTCGGGCATGATTTTTACAGAATAATATCAGTTGAGGAGGCAATATACTAATTGTTTTCAGGGTTGGATACCCCAAAAATTTCTTGCAAACGCATAATTTCACCAAACTCGTTTATCTCAGCTACGTATGATCGGGCAAATTTTACTTTATATTCTTGGGGATGTATTCTGCTCGCAACGCTGATTCCTTTTATCCGGAACGACTACTGGGTATTCCGAATCTTTGAATACCCACGCTTACAGAAATGGATTTTCACCCTGGTAATCCTGTTGCTATTTGTTGGCTTTGTGGAGCTTATTGCGTGGTATGAATGGGCTTTTGCGGGGGTCCTGCTGGCCAATTTCATCTATTTAAGTTATTTGATTTTTCCTTTTCTCCCCATAGCAAGCTACGAAATGATGCCCGCCGCCCCGGCGCTGTCCGACGCGGCATTCGGGCTGATGATTGCCAATGTATACCAATACAACGACGATAAAAGTCGCCTTCTAAAACTAATCACCGACCGAAAACCCAGCCTGATTGTGCTCTCTGAGACTGATGAGGCCTGGGAGGAAGCTATGCAGGATATTTACGATGAATATCCTCACCGGGTCGTGAAAATCCTCGACAATACGTATGGTATCATGCTGTTGTCCCGGTTTGAAATTACCGAAAGCGAAGTCAGGTTTCTGGTGGAAGACAATGTCCCTTCCATTTTTGCTTTGGTGAAACTTCCCTCCGGAAATCTCTTCCAGTTGTACTGCCTTCATCCTACCCCGCCCGTACCCGGCGAAAACATTCGCTCCACCGAGCGCGACAAGGAAATCCTGATCGTAGGACGCCTGGCGAAGAAGTCGCCCCTGCCGGTGGTAGTAACCGGCGACCTGAACGATGTGGCGTGGAGCTACACCAATCAGCTATTTCAGGACATCAGTGGCCTGCTCGACCCCCGGAAAGGCCGTGGTTTTTTCAATACGTTTCCCGCCCAGCACCGTTTTTTTCGGTACCCCCTCGATCACATCTTTTGTTCCGACGACTTTCGGCTACAGGAGATTGAGCGGCTACCCGACATCGGCTCTGATCACTTTCCGATCTGGGTAAAACTTGTGTACGAGCCATCGGATGCTGACGGGCAGGACACCCCTGAAGCCGACAGAGAAGAGGAAAAGCTGGCCGACAAAAAAATAAATGCGAAAACCTGAGCCCGTTAAAAAGTTACCCTTTCAGCGAATAAGCCACGCCACTCCCCTTTTGGCAAAAAACGGAGCATCCGGACTCCTCCGGGTCCGGTACTCAACTTTCCAGGTATAGGCATCGGGCGGGCAGAGCACCCCCTCGTGGTAGCCATCCCAGGTAGCAGTTGGATCTTCTGTATAAAAAATAACCCCCCCCCAGCGATCGTAAATCCAGAAGCGCAAATCAATTGACTCAGACACGTATAATCCCAACCGATCGTTCTGGCCGTCGGCGTTGGGCGTAAAGGCATCAGGAATCCATAAATTGACCGCGCAGCTATCCGAAACGTCGAATACTTCCAGGGTTGTACAGCCCGCCTCGTTGGTGACCACCAGTTCGTAACGGCCTCGCTGGTCTACTTCCACCGAATTGCCGGTAGCTCCCGAGTGCGTCCAGACGTAGCTGAGCCCGGCCCCCGTACTCTGAGAGGTTAGTCGCACCGGCTGTTGGTGGAGGCATACCACAGGAACATAGTTTGGGTTAGGAGGCTGAGGTACGTCCAGCAAGCTGATCGCCACCGTATCCTGGACGGTACATACCCCTGACTGCAGCGTAAGTGCGTACGTACCCGAAGCATAAATGGTGGTGGTGAGGGTGGTATCGCCGTTGGACCAGGCATACCGCGCCCCATTGCCCACCGACAACCGCTCAGGCCGCAGCTGCAGGCTGTCGGTACCGCAGGCCGACCGGTCATCGCCCAGGTCGAGTACCGGCCGGGCATCTACATTTACCAGAATGCTGTCGCGTACGGGCAAGCCGCAATTGTCCAGATGCTCAACCACATACGCCTGACTAGCACTCAGGCGTACCTTCGGATTGCGAATGGTGGGGTCAGAAAGCCCCGTGGCGGGCCTCCATACGTACCGATCGTCAGGGGCAAGGCGCGCTAGTAACTCCACGGTTTCGCCCTCGCAAATTCGCACCTCGCTTCGCGACACAATGTCTTTTTTCAAACACACCGACTGTTTATTTACATACAGGCCCGTAGCCCCGGAAAACCCCCAGAATACCTCAGTTTGATCCCGAAAAATGGATTTCATATCCAGGGGCATACTAATCCTTTTACCGCAGTCAAAGTATACTTCCAGCACTTTTCGGGAGGCAATCCAGCTGATGCGTACCCGGTGCTCCTGACCGTCCTCGATATTCTCCGACGTTTGAGAAGCCTGTACCGGCCCCGACAGGCTGGACAAACTGAGGTGGGAAATGTTGCCATCCCGGTGCACCCCGATGTGATCGTACTCCGGGTCGCCCTCCTCCTTATTCTGGTAGGTATCAAACTCGATTCCCAGTGAAGGCAAAAACCCCTTAAATCCGATTCCCTGTCCGCTCTCACCCAAGGCGTTACTTCCTCGTGATTGAAGCACAAATACCATTCCGTCGGCACCAAACTCATCACTACTCCCGAAGTTCATTGTAAACTCTATATCGAAGGAAGTAGTAATATCAATCTTGTTGGTATACCATACGGTACCGTTTTCTCCCTGCACCTGATCCGTAAGCCGGTAGCAGTCGTTGCCCAGAGCAATGGCCGATCCTTGCAGATTGTACGACTGCCCGCTTACTTTGTTATTGATCAGCCACAAAGTAAGCAGCAGTAAAAAAAAGAAACGTATAGGGTGATTCATTAGTTAAGGGCCTGGTAGCGGATTTTCTGCCAAATATAAAATGGTTTGCTATTTACCCGCATATCCTGCACACTTAATCAAATTTCGAGCCAAATATTTGACAAACCGGCTGGTATTGGCCCTTGTTTCTTCGTAAACTTGCGGTATGCCAGCACAACAAACAACCGATAAGCTTTTATACCGCACTCCCAACCTGCATGGGCAGTCACCAGGCCTACTTGTGGTCGAAAGTACCCGCCACGGCGGGGTAAGTCCGGCCCCCTACGCCTCACTCAACCTGGGTAACTCCCCCGCCGATGCCCCTGAAAACGTAGCCGAAAACCGCGCCCGCTTCTGGCAAAGCCTGGGCGTTAGCGCCGGGCAGGTAGCCACCTCCCATCAGGTGCACGGCGCGGAGGTTTTGATGGTTACACAGGCCGGTCACTTTGAAGGCTACGACGCCCTCATCACCCGGCAGCGGGGCATTGTACTGGCTGTTACCATTGCCGACTGCACGCCCGTTTTACTATATGACACCCGGCAGCAGGCTGTGGCGGCTATTCATGCCGGCTGGCGGGGCACGGTGCAGGAGATTGTGTTCAAAACTTTACAAAAAATGCAGCAGGAATTCGGTACCGATCCGGCAGACTGCTTCGCGTACATAGGCACCTGTATAGACGAATGTTCATTTGAGGTAGGCGATGAAGTCGCCGGGCAGTTTTCCCCGGCGCACAAGTGGTTCAATGAGCGGGCCGGAAAGTACTACGTGGATTTAAAAAAGGCCAACCGCGATCAGCTTCTGCGTGCCGGCCTCACAACCGACCGGATCGAGCTGTCTCCTTTCTCGACCGTCCTTGATAATCAGGATTTTTTCTCCTACCGGCTGGCAGGAGGGCACACGGGCCGCATGCTGGCCTGCATTGGTGTGCTATAATGGTTACCAGAGCAACGTATATAGACTTAACACGATCGCGCACCCTTCTCGCTTATTGTACTATTTGATAGTCAGGCTCTTTGCCATCTATCCGGATTGTCTAATCTCAAAATTGCCGGTCCAGTACAGTTCCCTTCCTGTGAAGAGTCTTATTTGCTCTGCATACAGCTAAAATAATATCTTTTCCTCTCCGTACTTCCGGACACCCAGACAACATAAGATTTAAAACTCAATGAGTAAATCCAGATTACTTAATTCTTTTTCATGATATAGTAATAAACTATACGGTATGAAAGGAGCAGAGGAAGGATAAATTTGTACCATACAATATTAAATTTGTTCAAATCGAAAATTATTTACGTTTGAACTTATTAATTTGTTGACATTAATTTGAATTTTTTTGCAGATAGCTTTACATTTGAAGTTTCTAATATTCTTAGAAATAGTTTTGTTTAATTAATTTCAATTTACCTTACCTATTTAATTTAGTTACTATGAGAAAAGACTACGTAATCTGGTTCAGGTATGCGTTTTTGTTCGCTATCCTGGCCAGCATGAATCTTACGGCACTTGCCCAGGATCGGCGAGTGACGGGTACCGTGAAGGATGGAAGTGGCCAGGGAATACCCGGCGTGAACGTTGTATTAAAGGGTACAGTAACGGGTACCACTACCGATGCATCGGGAAACTATGCCATCAACGTCAATTCACCCAGCAGTTCGCTGGCCTATTCCGCTATTGGATTTAAGGCCGTAGACTTGGTTGTAGGCACACGTAGTGTTATTGATGTGGTCCTTGAAGACGACGTAAGCCAACTAAGCGAGGTGATCGTAACGGGATACTCGATAGATAACCGTCGCGAAACTTCGGGGGCGGTATCAACCGTAAAACCCAAGGATCTGGCCATGGTACCCTCTGGAAACGTGGAGCAGCAGCTCGCCGGACGGGTAGCGGGGGTAACGGTAGTGACCAACGGACAGCCCGGTACTTCCAGCCAAGTCCGTGTACGGGGCTTCGGATCCTTCGGGGGCAACGAGCCTTTGTACGTTGTTGACGGCGTGCCCGTAGGTTCTACTGACTTCCTGAACCCCGACGACATCGAGTCGACCACCGTACTGAAAGACGCCGCCGCGGCCTCCATCTACGGAGCGCGCGCTGCCAGTGGGGTAATTGTGTACACCACTAAGAAAGGCAACAAATCAGCCCGCAAACTGAACATTACTTACGACGGACTCTTTGGTGCCACCAACCCCGGCACTCCATTTGAGTCATTGAGCCCACAGCAATACGCCGAATCCATCTGGCTGGCTTCGCGCAACGACGGTTTTCAGAAAAACGAAGCGCCCGTATTCGGCCACCCTCAATTTGGTTCTGGCCCTACTCCGGTTATTCCAGACTATATAAATGTAGGTGGCACGCCCGGTGTAACAGGAAGCGTAAACCTCGAAGCCGAACGCGCCAAGTATAATGTAGACCCCAGAGCCGGTTCCATTTATCAGGTAGTACGGGCCAACAAAGCGGGTACCAACTGGTACGATGCCATCACCCGTACAGCCCCCATGATGCGCCACTCGCTGGGCTTCTCCGGTGGTGGTGAGAATAGCCGCTTTTACATTGGCTTTGGTGCGCAAAACCAGGCCGGTATTCTGCTTTACAACAACTTCAAGCGGTATACCTTCCGGGCCAACTCGGAGTTTAACCTGCTGAAAAATCTGCGCTTCGGCGAGAACCTACAATTCACCTACCGTCAGGTTTTGGGCCAGAGTGGCGGAGCGGGTGGAGTCGGTGTAGCTGATGACGAAAACGACATCAACCTGGCGTACCGCATGCCTACTATCATTCCAATCTACGACGAGTTTGGTGGTTATGCTGGTACAGCAGCCAAGGGCTTCAACAACCCCCGTAACCCCGTAGCCAACCGCGATGGAGCCGCCAATAACCGGGGATTTGCTGGTATCGGCTTTGGAAATATCTATCTGGAATTCGACCCTATCCCTGGGCTGACGTTGCGCAGCTCTCTGGGAGGTAACTATGCTAGTTTCTACAACTGGAACTATAGCCGATTGCAGTACGAAAACTCCGAGAACAACTCTGCCTTTGGATATAGCGAGGGTGGCGGATTTAACTTTGGCTGGGTGCTGACCAATACGGCCAACTACAAGAAGCGCTTTGGCAAGCACAACGTGGATGTACTAGTAGGACAGGAAGCGCTGAATACGGGTACCGGTCGGAATATCAACGGTAATGGACAGAATCCATTCTCCACGGATCCCGACTATGTAAACCTGAATACCGTAAATGCTACCGGTCGTATCGTGGGTAGCAACTACTTCAAAGGAGTAAACTTTTACTCGCTGTTCAGCCGGGTCAACTACATCTACGACGACAAGTACATTCTGACCGGAGTAGTTCGCCGGGATGGGTCTTCGCGTTTTGGTATCAACAACCGTTTCGGGGTATTCCCCGCGGTGTCGGCCGCCTGGCGTATTTCTTCAGAGAACTTCATGAAGTCGATCCCCTGGATCACCGATCTTAAAATTCGTGGTGGTTATGGTCTGATGGGTAACTCCAACAACGTAGACCCCAACAACCAGTATAGCCTGTTTGGTGCTAGCATTGGCAACTCGTCGTACGACATCAATGGTAGCAACAGCAGCGCCGCTGAAGGCTACTTCCGGACGCGTATCGGTAACCCCAATGCCAAGTGGGAGTCATCTGTAACCACCAACATCGGTTTTGACGGTACCTTCTTGAACGGTCGATTGGATGTAATTCTGGATTTGTGGCGGAAAGATACCCGTGATCTGTTGTTTCAGGTACCTGTAACAGCCACCCTCGGCCCTTATGCTTCGCCGCCTGCGGTAAACACGGCCAAAATGCTGAACCAAGGGATCGACATTCAGGTAATTACCCGTGGTAAAATCGGAGGTGAACTAGACTATGAACTGAACTTGACGGGAGGTTTCATTAAAAACGAAATTGTCAGTCTTGCTGGTGATCTGCAATATCTTACTACTGTTAATCCGGGCTATCGTGGAATTACTCCCATCCGTAACCAGTTGGGCCGTTCTATTTCTTCCTTCTATGGCTACGATGTGGTAGGATTGTTCCAGAGTGCTGAGGAAGTACGTAATGCTCCTGCTCAGGATGGCGCCGCGCCTGGTCGTTTCCGCTACCGCGATATCAACGGTGATGGTAGAATTACTCCTGACGACCGGACTTACCTGGGTAGCCCCGTGCCTAACTTCTCGGGTGGTTTAACCTTCACGCTTAAGTATAAAAACTTTGACTTGAACCTATTCGCCAACGGAACTGTTGGCAACGAGATCTTCAACGTATCTCGTTGGTTTACGGATTTCTATCCTTCCTTCCAGTATTCGAGCAAAGCGGCTCGCGTGCTCAATTCGTGGACGCCTCAGAATACCGGTGCAACTATACCCATTTTCGAATCAGCGTCTAACTTCAGCACCAACACCCAGGCTAGCTCGTACTACGTAGAAGACGGCTCGTACCTGCGCCTGCAGAACCTGTCTATCGGCTATACTTTGCCAGCTAATTTGCTTTCAAGGCTCCGCCTGCAGCGTCTGCGCGTATTTGCCAGTACCAATAACCTGCTCACACTTACCAAATACGAGGGGCTAGATCCATCTGTAGGTGGCGATGCCGACACTAACTTTGGTATTGACGTAGGAAACTACCCCATTACCCGCAGCTTCAACGTGGGTATCAATTTGGGATTCTAAACAATTTTTTTAGACAGCAAGTCGTTTAAGAAAAATCAAAATTTATTAAGATTTAAATGATGAAAAGTATAACATTTAAAAGTGCGGCAATAATTGCCTCCGTTGCAGCGGGTCTCACCTTTGTGGGGGTTTCCTGTAACGATGACTTTTTGAACATACAGCCGACGGGGCAGATCAGCGAAAGCCAGCTAACCTCCAAAGCGGGAATTGAGGGAGCACTGATTGCTACCTACTCCACCCTGAATGGACGCGCAAACCGGATGGCGAGTGCTACTAACTGGGTGTGGGGAAGTATTCGCGGTGGCGATGCCAATAAAGGTACCGACCCCGGGGACTTCAGCGATATCAACCCCATTCAGCGCTATGAGTATATTCCTACGCAAGGCGTGATCAGAGACAGCTACCGGGGAAACTACGAGGGCATTGCCCGCGCCAACCGGGTGCTTAGCCTGTTGGCAAAAGCTGCTCCTGAGGTAACAGCCACTGATAAGAAGCGGATCGAAGCGGAAGCCCGCTTCCTGCGCGCTCACTACTATTTTCAGCTAGCCCGTAACTTTGGTCAAACGCCTATCGTTACCGAAACGGACGATTACGGAACCGGTATTGAAGAGATTAAGAACGATAAACCGCTCTACCCCTTCATCGAAGCGGATATGAAGTTTGCCTTCGACAATCTGCCCGAAACACAGGGTGCGGCAGGGCGTGCCAACAAATGGGCCGCCGGTGCGTATCTGGGTAAGATTTACCTGCAGCAGAAAAAGTACAACGAAGCCCTTCCTTTGCTGACCAATGTAATCAACAACGGAAGAACAACCAACGGCAAGAAGTACGGACTGGTACCTCGCTACGCGGATATCTTCAAGGCGTCAAACGACAACAACGAAGAATCGGTATTTGCGATCCAGAACGCGGCTAACACAGGATCAGTAAACAACGCTTTCCCAGATTTTGACCTGAACTATCCGTACAATACGGGCCCCAACGGTCCTGGTAACTGCTGCGGATTCTTCCAACCCAGCTTCGAGCTCGTAAACTCATTCCGTACGGATGCAACCGGTCTTCCTTTGCTGGATGGATCGTATAACAACACGGCCAATGCGGTTAAAAATGACATGGGCGTAACTTCCAAGGATGCTTTCACTCCCGATCAGGGTAACCTGGATCCCCGCCTCGACCACTCAGTGGGTCGCCGTGGTATTCAGTACCTCGACTGGCAGCCACACCCCGGTGCCGACTGGATTCGTAACCAACCCAACGGTGGTCCGTACTCGCCCAAGAAGTATACCTACTACAAGTCGGATCGTGGTTCGTTGCAGGACAACAGCTCCTGGACTCCCGGCTACACCGCACTCAACTATACCATCATCCGCTTTGCTGATGTATTGCTGATGGCCGCCGAAGCGGAGATTGAGGTAGGTAGCCTGGATAAAGCTCGTGAATACGTGAATCAGGTACGCCGCCGTGCGGCCAATCCTGCTGGCTATGTGACACAAAATGGACAACCTGCTGCCAAGTACGTAATCGATGAGTACCCTGCTGCTCGATTTGACTCCAAGGACAAGGCCCGTGCTGCTCTGCGTTTTGAGCGTAAGCTTGAACTCTCTGGCGAAGGCCACCGCTTTTATGACCTGGTGCGCTGGGGAGTAGCTGAGCCTGTTCTGAATGCCTATATAGCCAACGAAGCCAAGTTCCTGCCCACTACTTTGGGAGGTTCTAAATTCGTTGCCGGCAAGCACGAGTTACTGCCACTCCCACAAGACGAAATAGATCTGCTGGGTAATGACGTAATAAAGCAAAACCCCGGATACTAATCCTGGTAGCTTGATGTAAACACTGAAAAAGGCAGGCCGGGAGGCTTGCCTTTTTCAGTATATTTGCCTGTTGTATTCCTATCAATAAAGTACCCTTCCATGCGTTTGTCCAAGTACGTACTATTGCTGGCGCCCTCCATTTTATTTTTTGCCTGCCAGGAAAAAACCCTTTTTACCCAGCTTCCTGCCGAAGATACGGGCATCACCTTCGCCAACCGGATTACCGAAAACGATACGCTCAACATCATCGACTTCGAGTATGTATACAACGGTGGCGGCGTGGGCATTGCCGACCTGAACGGCGACAGCCTGCCCGATGTAGTTTTTTCGGGTAATCAAGTCGATAGTCGTGTGTATCTCAATCAGGGCGAGATGAAGTTTGCGGATATCAGCGAGCAGGCCGGCCTCTCTAACCTGGGCCGCTGGTGCTCGGGGGTAAGCCTGGTGGACATCAACGCCGACGGCCGCATGGACATTTATCTTTCAGCCACTACGTTCAAATCTGAGGCTCAGCGGGCCAACCTGCTGTTTGTCAATCAGGGCAACGACGCCAGGGGAGTGCCGTACTTCAAAGAAATGGCCGCCGAGTATGGCGTAGCCGATACGGGCCACTCTATGCAGGCCGCTTTCTTTGACTACGACAACGATGGCGATCTGGACCTGTACGTGCTCATCGATACCATTGAAGAGTACCCCAATCTATACCATAAAAAGCGCACCGACGGCTCCTCCCCTACCACCGACCGCCTCTACCGCTGCGACTGGGACAGCACGGCGGCGCATCCGGTGTATACCAATGTTTCCAAAGAAGCCGGTATTCAGACCGAGGGCTACGGACTGGGTGTAAACATTACTGACTTTAACAGCGATGGATACAAGGATATCTACGTTACCAACGACTATCTCTCCAACGACCTGCTGTACATCAACAACGGCGACGGTACCTTTACCGACCGCGCTCAGGCGTACTTCAAACATACCAGCAACTCCGCCATGGGCAACGACGTGGCCGACATCAATAACGACGGCCTCATGGACGTGATGGTGCTGGACATGCTGCCCCGCGACAATACCCGCAAGAAAAAACTAATGCCCCCCAATAGCTATCAGGGCTACCTGAACAATGACCTCTACGGATTTACCTACGAGTACGTGCGCAACACCATGCAGATCAACATGGGCAATAAGCCCGGTACCAACGAGCCCATCTTTGCCGATATGGGTATGATGGCCGACGTAGCCGAAACCGACTGGAGCTGGACGCCCCTGTTGGCCGATTTCGACCAGGATGGCTACCGCGACCTCATCGTGACCAACGGCTTCCCGCGCGACGTGACGGACCGTGATTTTGCGCAATTTCGACAGGAAAGCGGGGCCATTGCTACCAAAGACTATCTCATAGACCAGATTCCAACGGTAAAAATCCAGAACTATGCCTTCCGGAACAAAGGTGACCTTACTTTCCAGAATGTTACAGAGCAGTGGGGACTCAGGGAGCCCTCGTTTTCTAACGGGGCTGCCTACGCCGACCTGGACCTGGATGGCGACCTGGACATGATCGTAAACAATATCAACGACTCGGCCTTTGTGTACCGCAACAATCTGATGGAAACAAAGCCGGAGGCCAACCACTACCTGCGGATAGCTTTTCGGGGAAACCGACCTAACGTGAACGGCCTGGGTGCCCGGGTAGAAATTTACTACGCCGATAGTCTGATGCAGGCATACGAGCACTCACCGTACCGGGGATACCTTTCTACGGTGGAGCCGGTGGCGCATTTCGGACTGGGAAACACCAAAACCATAGACCGGGTAAAAGTAATCTGGCCCAACGGGAAGCAGCAACTTTTGACCAACGTCAAAGCCGACCAGGTACTGACGGTTCGGCAGGCGGAGGCCC
>CATMVR010000080.1 GCA_950075905.1 uncultured Persicitalea sp.
AAACCCCGGAAATGCTCCAAATATTCAATTTATTCTTGGAAGAATCCGGCATTTCAAAGCTATCAGAAAATTACCCTTTAGCAGGTCCGCCCCCTCCTGCATCATGAGTTTGTTTGCGTTGGGCAAAGGCCTTACGCGTCCGGTTAGGGATTTTTGAAAACCCGGAACGTAACCGGCTGGCATACCGTACTGACTCCCTCGCAGGCACAGTCGCGCTGTTTTAGGGTAAGAGTCAGATCCTGCTCACACCCATTTTGATTCGTGATCCGAACTGTGTATAGCTGCGTGGCTACCGTGGGATTTTCCAGGTCATTGACCACAATTCCATTGGCCGGGATGGATTGCGGTGAGCCATATACGGGCGATGAAAAAGTAGCACCCAGGCTATAATCAACCATTTCCTGCGCGGTAAAGCCCGTCAGGGTAATCTTCCCGTCGTTGTTACTGACGAAGTTGGTACAGGTAACAGTTTCCACCACCGCCTGAACGCGGGGCCGGGGTTTGACAATCAGGCTGACGGTATCTGCGCAGGTTTCGCTTTGCCGCAACACAAAGCGGTAGGTACCCGGTGCGCCCAGCCCGCTCACCTGCCCCGAGGCATCGATGGTAGCTCCTGACGGGTTGCCGGGCATCGCCAGCCAGGCTTGTCCGGGGGTAGCAGCTACGTTGAATTGAAAAATCGCAGTACCCTCGCACACTTCGGCGTCGGGTACGTCGGTCATCCAGCAATCGATAAATCCGGCGTCGTAGTTTGGGGTATTCTGACCCGGAGCCCCCGTTTGTATCTGTATCACTGGCAGGCCGTTCAGGGCGGCGGGCAGGCCCGAGGCAATCTGCGCATCCGAATCGTTCAGGTCAGGTTGAGCTCCTTCCCCCCGATTGGCCACTGTGAGTTTGTAGAAAGCCCCGTCGACTTCCAGCACGCTCGAGGCAGCATTGAACTGTGGCGTAGTGCCGTTGGTACCCGGCACGATGTAGTAGGTAGTGTAGGGTGTCAGGTAGCTACCCTGAAACAGATAATTTCCCGTAGCGTTGGTCTGCGTAAAGGTTACGAGCGTGCCGTTTTTATCGTAGAGCGCCACATACACGTTGGCCAGGGGGGCCTCGTCGGGGTTTTGGATGCCGTCCTTGTTGGCATCTACCCAGAGCCGGTTGCCGATCTGCAGCGGCGCGGCGGTGCACAGTGTCGCAAAACTCCCCAGGCCGTTGGCATTGCCCAGGTACTGAGGCTCGCTGGGATCATCCCCAAAGTATACCTCATAGGCTTTGGTACGCTGTCCGTTCTGATTGCTAAACCAGGCCGCCCCACCCGACCAGGCCGCAAAGGGCTCGATCACCGTGGCAATTACTTCGTTGTTGCCCGGCAGCGACAGCATGGCTCCCATAAAAGTTTCCTGCTGAATGGTATCGTTGCTGATAGGGTCGCGGTAAAGATCGGCTCCGTAGAACTCTCCCCCACCCGGCCCTTCGCCGTTGCCCGCTCCGCTTCCCGTGCGGAGGCCCGATACGCCGTTTTTTTCCAGCCGGAACGTCCCGTTGGCATAGGCCTGCGCCCTCAGGATATCTCCACCGATATAGCCGCTGTACAGGTTGGCATCGGCAGGTACCGCCGGCTGATTGCGCCCGGTCTGATGGCCGGTGCGGTCCATCAGGCCCAGTAGTATAGATCCATCGGTGTCGAACTCTATATCCGAAAAAATAGGCTGCGGGCGCGAAACCCGGTAGATATCCACACCATTTTCGGTAGTTAGCAGAGAAGTAGTAAAATCCCCCCAGGTATCCGACCACGGCTCCCAGTACTCGCTTTGGGGTACCAGGGCGTGTACCCAGCCCTTGCGGTAGTTCAGCGGCTCGCTGATAACCGGCGAACTGATAAACTGCATGGTGGCGAGGTCAAAACGGTAGACGTAGGCCCGTAGGTTGTCGCGCGTGCTACCCGGCTCACCGGCATCGCAGGTAAGCCCCACGTAGAGTGAGCCCTCGTGGTACTGGAGCGCCCAGGGGCGCGGCGCGCCCCCCACGCAGCCGGGGTTGGGGATGGGAAAAGAAACAATATCTGCTCCCGTAAGCTGATTTCCTGGTTTGACGGGCGCTCCGATGGCGACTTTTACTAATGTTTTTTCGTAAAGGTTGATCACCCAAAGCGTTTGTTCGTCGGGCGAGAGGGCCATTCCGCCCAGGCCTACCTTCCCTACCAGCGAAAAAGCGGCCGAATCGACAGCGGGCTCGTTCAGGTTGTCGGGCAAGTTTCTGCCCAGCAGCCGAATGCTATCGGCCGCGCTGCTCAGCCGTACAAATTTCCGTAAGTCCAGGTAGGGCTCGGCCGGCACAAAACCCGAAGGGTCGATCTTGTAAATTCCGCCTAGTCCCAGGGCACCCAGACTGCTGTGGCGTTTCAAAAAAGCGGAGTAAAACAGTTTTTCGGCCTGCCGGTGGTACGCGCTCCCCCAAACCGTACCCACCGTACCGGCATCCGTCAGCGGGTTTGACACATCTGCCTGTCCACTGGCACCGTAGGGAAACTTCACTATCGCCGGCAGAGAAGAAGAATTGCTGCCCGTGGCCAGGGCATCGCCCACCACGTAGGTAGGTACCACCAGCGAAGGAACGGGCGTATGACAGTACTGTAGTGGGTCGCCTACCGCCAGATCGACGCCGGAAGCCGGTGCCGTAGCAAACTGAACCGAAGAGCCTGTGCCCGTAGCGGCCATGTGTACGTAGGTCTGGAACGGCAAACCGCTGAATTCGAGTCTGACTTTTTGACCCGCCGGAACGGCCAAGCTATAAAACCCCAGGGAATCGGTGGTGGTACTGAGCGGCGTAGAGCTACCCGCCACAAAGGCCGAAACCGCCACTCCCCCCAGGCCGGGCTCCGAGGGAGCATTTTGCTGCCGGAGACCGTCGCCGTTGAAGTCGCGGTAGACGTGCCCGCTTAGCTGCGCCTGGGCAAATGGCGCTATGCAGAATAGTATGCCTATCAGAAGTACCAGCCTTCCATACTTTGTAAAATCAACTTCCCCCCACCCCTTGTTTCCTTGTGTAGTTTCCATCGTTTGGTATCAGGGCATTTTGTGAATGCAGATAGCCTAAGAACTTGGCTAACGGGTGCAGGAGCAAAGGCCGTGCCATATTTTCGAGGGCCTGGCTAGCGGGGTATGCAGCAAAGTATTCATTCTTTTATTTACTTTGGTGCATGAAAAAGCAAAACGACAGGGGGTGGAAAAACAACTGATTGGCTCCCTGAACCGCTACGAAGTGTGGCTGGGGCAACTCCCAGAGCCCCTGCCCGGCCTGCCCTTTGAGCCCTACCTGTACAACCGCCCAAACCACCTGGCCACCCAGCGGCCGGAAAACCCGGTTTCTGTCTGGCTCTGTGAAACCAGTACGCAGCAAATCCACGCCCTTTTACGCGCCGACCGGCGCGGCCCGCAGGTAGCATCGTTGGCCCATGCGCCTTTTGGCGGTTTGCAGTTTGTGCCTTCCGTTCCCGCCGATGCCCTCGTACTCCTGCTCTCCTGTTTGGGGCGCTGGTGCCGGGAGCAGGGCGGCATGCGGCTGCTTATCAAGGCTCCTGCCGCGGGCTACGATCAGGAAAAATTTGATGTAGGCCACCGGGCGTACCTGTCCAGCGGCTTCGTGGTGGCTCAGATCCGCACCAATCACCACATACCGGTGTCAGAGCGCCCTTTTCTGGTGCTGATTTCGGGCGCGGAGCGCCGCCGGCTGCGCAAGTGCCTGCGCGCCGGGTTTCGGGCTGGGTTATGGCCTGATCCGGACCCAGCCGAGGTATACGCTTTTGTGCGGGAAAGCCGCCAACAGCTGGGGTATTCGCTTCCTATGAGCCTGGCGGAGTTTTCGCACCTGCTGGGAGAACTGCCCGATAGTACGCTGGTGTTTGCGGTGTGGGCTGGCAACAAACCCATCAGCCTGACCGTAGCCATCCAGGTCAGTGGCCGTATTCTGTACAACTTCTGCCCGGCCGACGACCTCGCCTACCGTACCTTCAGCCCCATGGTACTGCTCAACGCCTCGCTGTATGCGTACGCCCAACAGCATAGCTTTGATACCATAGACCTGGGGGTATCTCTGGACAATGGAGGAAACGAGAAGCCTTCCCTGGCCCGGTTTAAAGAAAACCTGGGCGGACAACCGTCGGTGAAAATTACTTACGAGAAGATTTTTACCCCTGGCTGATACGCTTCCCGCCCAACACCCTTACCTTTGCGGCTCAATAAGGGCAGGAAAACCATCAGCCCGGCTACAGTCAAAGACCTTTCCCGCTTTCATGAGTGTCATCAAACGACAAACCATTCTCGGTACCATTTATTCCTACATGGGAGTAGGTGTAGGGATTTTCACGCAGGCGCTCATCATTCCTAATTTCTTCACTACCCAGCAAAATGGACTTTTGCAGGTACTCTTTGCCTACGCGCTCATTGTGGCGCAGTTTGCCAGCCTGGGGTACAATCAGGCCGGGACGAGGTTTTTCAGCTACTTCCGCGACGCCGAAAACAGGCACCGGGGGTACCTTTTTACGGGTCTGCTGTTTTCAGTTGCAGGCTACGCGGTGGGCTGCCTGACGCTGTATTTCTTTAAGGAGGAGATTATCGGTACCGCCGAGGCCGACCGGCTGTTGTTCAGCCGGTACTTCTACCTGATGGTGCCACTCTCGCTGGCTACCATGCTGTTTTATCTCTTCGACAACTACGCCAAGGGCCTGTACGATACCGTGCACGGCAATTTCTACAAGGAATTTCTGCAGCGTTTCCTCATCTTTTTGTCGGCCTGCCTGGTGGCCATGGGGCTGATTGACTTTCATGTCTTTATCCTGCTTTGGGCGGTTGGCATCTGCCTGCCCACGCTACTGATGATTTTTCGGGCCTACCGGCTGGGCAATTTTTCGCTGGCACCCAACCTGTATTTCTTCAAGTCCGATTTCCGCCGGCAGTTTTACAGTTTCTCGCTTTTCAGTGTAGCTACGGGTTTTTCGTCCATCATCATCACCCAACTCGACAAGCTGATGGTGAAGGAGTACCTGGGCCTGAGCAATACGGGCATCTACGCCACGAGCATCCTGTTTGGCAGTGTAATGACCATCTCCTACAATATCACCGCTAAGGCCTCCACCGCCATTGTGCTGGATGCCATGCACAGTCAGGAGTACGGTAAAGTGGAGAGTATCTACAAGAAAAGTGGGGTTACGCAGCTTATCCTGGGCTGTCTGATTCTGCTTGTGACCTGGGTCAATATCGATCTGCTGTTCAGCTTTATCAAGCCCGCGTACGCCGCCGGCAAGTGGGCGTTGATCATCATCGGGCTGGGCAAACTCTTTGAACTGGCCAACGGCGTCAACACGCTCATTCTGGCGTACTCCAAGTACTACAAGCTGGACTCGGTGCTGATTGCGCTGTTTATTGTGGTGCTGTACCTGCTCAATCGTTTTTTTATCCCGCTGTACGGCCTCAACGGGGCAGCGCTGGCGGCGGTAGCTTCGGTGACCTACTACAATGTGACGCGTACCTTCTTGATCTGGAAGTACTTCCATATTCAGCCGTTCAGCCTGGTGCAGCTGCTCATTCTGGCGCTGGGCGCGGTGGTACTGCTGCTGGGTTTTCAGCTACCCGCCCTGGGCGAAAGCCTGGTTGAGCGCCTGCTGACGGTGGCCTACCGCTCGGCGCTGACGGGCGGAGTTTTCGTAGCCGGTATCCTATGGCTGAATGTATCGGAAGACCTCAACTCGGTGGCGCGGTCGGTTGTAGATTTTGTAAAAAAGCGGTTGTAGCGTCTAATCAGCCGAATACCTGTAAGTACCAATAGATTTAAAAATCATCCTGGCTAAAGGCTGATGGCTGACGGCTATTTACTACTTCTTCACCAGCACAAAAATTCCGCAACCCATTTTGCAGCCCGCGTTGGTGGCAATCAGCTCGGGGGTGAGGGGTACATCCGCAAAAAATTCATCGGCGTCGTTGATGTAGGCAAAGCGCTCGATGGTGTACTTGTCGCCGAAGTAGTCGAGCAGGTACTGAATGGAAAAAATACGGTGCGAGTTGAAATCGATGCGCAGCGGGCCGATCTGGGTGGAAAAGTAGAACCGCCCGCCGGGTTTCAGCAGCTTGTACATGGTATCAAGGCCTTTGCGGTGGCCATCTACATCGATGGGATCGTTGTAACGCCCCAGGCCAAAGTGCTCGATGGTATGCAGGCAGGAGAGCGAGTCGGTGCACTCGGCCAGGGCGGGGTCAAACTGCATGAGGTCGGCCTGCACGAATTCAATATTTTTTACTTTCCCCGCCATCGGGCGGATATCAAATACCTCAATTTTCCGGAAAGCCGCCACGTGCGCCACGAAGCCATCCACCCGCGAGCCGATGTCGATGTGCCGGGTGGGGTTATCCACAAAAATCCGGTTGGCTACGTATAGATCCTGGTAGAAATACTGCCCCCAGGCCTTGCCGCTGGTGTCGTGCTTGTCGGTCAGGATGGGGATGTACCTTACCCTGAATTCCTGCTTTGTATTGGCGTACTGTTTTCTAAAAATAGAAATATCCTTGATGTACCAGAACAGGCCTTTGAAGTTCGTGAAGGCTTTTCGGGGATCAATACCCAGGTAGTCGAGGGCAAAATATACGAGTTTCATGTACGGGGTAACTGATTTTCTTAATGATCAATTCTACAACAAATCACCATCGGCCAGGCCCACCGGATTAAAATCCGGCGCTATCGGATACCGGATCTGCCAATCACACCGGATTAAAATCCGGCGCTACCAGATCGGTCAAGCCTACGGCTTTTTTGTGTTTCTATTTTTTATGCGCTTCTGAGTCAGGTCAAGCTACTTCGATGATTTCTTTCTTAGGGCCGATCATGGCGGCCATTTTTGCAAAACTACTCTTTGTGGTGCAGATTATCGTGCGGGTTTTGGATAATGCGTAAATATCTACCACCGCGCCCACCATACCCTCCTGACTATCGCGGGCCAGGGGTGTCTGCTGCGTCAGCAGGCGGTGGCCGAATTGCTGTTGCAAAGATTGTTTTACTTCCTCGTCGTCCGTTGCCAGAAAAAACCGTACGGCGGGATTTTCCTCCACCAGTCGATTCATGTGGCTGACGAAGAGTTCCAACGGGGAAGACGCGATCAGGGCGGCGTGGTCGGTGCGGCGAATGTGTACGCCCACGGTATGCTCGTCAAAGGGTTCTGTCAGGGTATCTACGCGCCGCCGGATGGCCGGGGCTATTTCGTAATTGTCAAAGCTATCAAACTCATAAAACTGGTAGCAGGTAGCAATCAGCACGCGGCGGTACCGGGCGGCATCGGCCCGTAGCTGCGCGGGTGTCAGGGTGATTACATCGCTATCGAAATAGACTTTATCGTAAAACAGGCTCAGTACTTTGCGGTACAACCCCTCGTACTGCTGAATCCAGATGTGTTTCAGGATAGGTTTCAGCATAGCTACTTTGGCCGGACCGGCCGGCGTGTAGGAGTAGCCCGTGGAGGCAAAGAGCGCTTCCAGGTCGCTGTTCAGCTCCCATTTCTTAAACCAGATCAGCTCTACCTCCGCCCCCAGGTCCCGGCCCAGCCCAAAGGCCGAGTTGAGCACCCGCAGCCGATTACCCAGCCCTCCGTAAGGGATCAGGGTTAGGGTTGGGTTTGGGTTTGTGGCCATAGGGGGGATTGGAAAATGGAAATTTTACGACTGAATCTACTTTTCTCTCAATTCGGCGAAGTAGTTGGTGTAGGTAAATATCTCCATGGTTTCGCCGTAGGTGACCGGATACACACCGTCGGTTACGAGGCGGTAGAGGCGGTAATTGGGCGAAAGTATATTGACAAAATCCCGCAGAAAAACTTTGGAATCGATATTGGTCCCCCCAAACTCAAACTGAATAAACCGGATGGCGCGCTGCGCCAGCATACGGGTAGCGCCTTCGAAGACTTTCAGTTCGTGCCCTTCTACGTCAATTTTCAGAAAATCAATAAACGAAATACCACGCTCTTCGCAAAATTGATCGAGGGTAGTGAGGGATATCATCTCGTAGTTTTTCAGGGTGGTGTCGCCCAACTGCCGCGGATACACCGACGCCATGCTCGACAGCTCTTTGTCGCGGTAGAGCTTCAACTGCTCTACGGCGTTGCTAAGGCCCAGGTTTACGGCCTCGATGTTGGGGTGGGTAAGTTTGGATTTGAGCACCTCCCAGGTGGGCGTGGAGGGCTCGAAAGCGTAGATTTTCGCCCCGGGAAAAACATCTCCCAACAGATTGGAATACTCGCCCACATTGGCACCTACATCAAACAGTACCGGCTTGGGGCTGGCTATCCGGGCTTTCAGGTTGCGGAGCAGGACCATCTCGCCGTTGGTGTTGATGTCGCCGCTTACGCCGTAGTTCATCCCGTACAGGCCCAGGTGATACAGCTTGGAGTACAAGCCCTGAAAGCCTTTTTTGCGGGCCGTAAAGTCAAGAACAGGTTTTATTAACTTGAAAAATGAATTCATGAATTGGTTGTAGGACTGGGAATCAAAAGTAAGGAAGATACCATTGCGGCACAAAGATCACCGCTGCAACCTCTCTATCAATATACTGGCGATACGCCCGGCGGCATGTCCGTCCCACAGCGGTGGTATAGTCCCCTGCTTGGCCCGGCCATCCAATGTATCCACTACGTAACGATGCACGGTGTCAGGATCAAGGTCTTGCAACAGGTAGTTGGTACCTAGTTCCACGGTCACGGGTCGCTCGGTACTATCCCGAAAGGTGAGGCAGGGAATCTGCAGGTAGGTAGTTTCTTCCTGAATGCCTCCCGAATCGGTAATGATCAGGCGGGCGTGCTGCATCAGGTGCAAAAATTCCAGGTAGCCCTGCGGCTCCATCAGGTGCAGATGGGGTACCCCTTCCAGCTCGGTCAGCAGGCCGTATTTTTCCATATTGGCCCGCGTACGGGGATGCATCGGAAACAGCACCGTACGCAGCTGCGCGGTATTTTTTGCAATCTGCACAATACTCCTCAGCCCTTCTTCCTGATCCACATTGGCAGGACGGTGCATGGTCATGAGCACGTATGAGCCGGGAGTTAACCCCTGATCCGCAAGCAGCGTAAGTTCTTTGGCCTTTTGTTGGTAATGCACCAGAGAATCAATCATGACATTGCCCACAAAAAACACTTTTTCGTCGGGCACGTTCTCCGCCGCCAGATTGTCCAGGCCCGCCTGTTCGGTCACAAAGAGGTAGTCCGATATACTATCCGTCAGGATGCGGTTGATCTCCTCGGGCATGGTACGGTCACCACTGCGCAGGCCGGCCTCTACGTGAACCACGGGCACGTGCTCCTTCACAGCCACCAGCGCGCAGGCTAGCGTGGAAGTCACATCGCCCACCACCAACACCGCGTCAGGCTTTTCTTCCTGCAAAATAGGCTCAAACGCCAGCATGATCCGGGCCGTCTGCTGGGAATGGCTCCCCCCGCCGATGCCCAGAAAGTAGTGGGGCGTGGGCAACCCCAGCTGGTCAAAAAACACCTCCGACATGCGGCTGTCGTAGTGCTGACCGGTATGAACAATTTTGGATTGAAGGCCAGGATACTCCAAAAAGGCCCGGTGCAGGGGAGCTACTTTCATGAAATTGGGCCGGGCACCCACAATGCTGAGAATTTTCAAAAGCGCGTTCTTTTTTTGCAAAAGTAACGAAAGCCCATCAAAACCCGATTCTGTCTTCTCCGCAGAACCCTCCGCTACTTTTTTATATTATGCCGTATCTTTGTCGCCATAAGGAGTGCTGTAAAGCCAGAAACCACTTGCTATCTGCTCCAAATCAAGGTTAAAATGCCCGAAATTCTTGCCCCCATTGTTGTTTTTTGTTACAACCGTCCGCAGCACCTGCGGCAGACGTTCGAGGCGTTACAGCGCAATCCGATGGCGGCTCAAAGTACCCTGATTGTATTTTCTGATGGAGCAAAAAATGCGCAGGACGCACCTCTGGTAGAGCAGGTACGGGCGGTGATTGCCGAGAAAAAGGGATTCCAAAACATACAGGTGCACGCCAGCTCCGTAAACAAGGGCCTGGCGCGGTCGGTGATCGAGGGCGTAAGTGAGGTAGTAACTACGTACGGAAAAGTAATCGTGCTGGAAGACGACATGCTGTGTACCTCCGACTTTCTGGACTACATGAATGCCGCCCTGACTACCTATCAGGATCGAAAGGACATATTCTCGGTCACAGGCTATACGCCCCCCTTTGCGCTACCTGATGGCTATACGGAAGAGGTATACCTGGCTCCCCGGGCCAGCTCCTGGGGCTGGGGTACCTGGCAGGACCGCTGGCAACAGGCCGACTGGCAGGTCAGTAACTTTGCACAAATCAAAAGCAGCGATCAGCAGATTGCCAACCTCAACCGGGGGGGCAACGACCTGTGGCCCATGCTGGTAAAGCAGCAGCGCGGTATCATCGACTCCTGGGCCATCCGCTGGACGTTTGCCCAGGCGCAGCACCATGCCTGGGGGCTGTACCCGGTGCGCTCCAAGATCCAGAACATCGGCACCGACGGCAGCGGCACCAACTTTACGTTCAGTACCGGGGCTTACGGCCAGGAGCTATCGGAAGGCATGCCTCGTCTCACCCCCAACCTGCAACCCAATCCGGCCGTAATAGAGGCATTCAGAAAGTACTACCAGTTGCCCTTAAAAGTAAGAATCAAAAATCTGTTGAAGTACGGGATATAACCTCCATGCTTCGCCATAAAACCCATCGCTATGTTTTGGCTCCGTCAGCTACTCAAAGAACCTTATAATGCCCTCCGTACCAGCCGGGGTCGCGAGTTTATGCGCCTGCTCTGGCACTATGGCGACCGCCCGAGACACCGGCAAACAGAGGTAACTTTCGGCAAGTACCATTTGCGGGTACCCGATACCATGTCGTTTCTTTTTCAGCATCAGGAAATCTTTGCGGATGAGTTTTACTACTTCCAGACCAATCAGGAGCGGCCCGTGATTCTGGACTGCGGGGCCAATATCGGCATGAGCGTGCTGTATTTTAAAGAGCTGTACCCGCAGGCCCGCATTACCGCCTTCGAGGCCGAAGCCGGCATTGCCGCCCTGCTGCGCCAGAATCTGCAAAACAACGATATCCAGAATGTGGATATCATTGACAAAGCCGTCTGGATCAATGAGGAGGGCGTGCTGTTTGGCAGCGAAGCCGCCGATTCCTCCTCCATTTATTCGGAAAGTAGCGCTAAAAAAAGGGTTCCGTCTGTACGCCTCCGCGACTACCTCCTGGCCCAAGAGCGCATTGATTTTCTGAAAATCGACATCGAAGGGGCCGAAATAGAGGTACTGGAAGACTGCCGCGATGCGCTGGGCCACGTGCAGAATCTGTTCGTAGAGTTCCACTCCTACCTCGACCACCCGCAGTCGCTGGCGAGCGTGATAAAAGTTTTTGAAGAAAACGGCTTTCGGTACTACGTGGATACCAATCAGCACCGCAAGCGCCCCTTCGTGACGCACCGCTACCGGGGCAACGACGTCATGGATCTGCAACTGAATATTTTCGGCTGGCGACCCTGAACTTGCACCTACGGGCAAAATAGTTGACAAGTCCAAAAAAGCCGAAAGCCGAAAGCCAATAGCCGAAAGCTCTTTGTACCTTGCAGCATGATTCTCCATCTCTGTACATTTCAGCTGGAAGGCGGCGCGGGGGTAGCTGCTTCCCGCCTCAACCAGGCCCTGGGCCAGCAGGGCGTCGAAATCCGCCAGGGTGCCGAAGATCGGGTCCACGTCGCAGTAGTCCGCGACGTCGTAGCCCGCGTCCTTCTGTGGGGAGGCCATGAAAGGGCTGAGCCAGAC